>NZ_LZMM01000033.1:0-104229 GCF_001665945.1 Kocuria sp. ICS0012
CCAAACAGCGCAGCAGAACCAGGGCAGGATCCCAGCTGACACCCAACACCCCCAGGAAACGGGAAAACACCCCAGGGACTGTCAGGCCATCAACCAAAAACAAAAAAACTTTGGTATCAACAAACTAGACACACTATTGAGTTGACAAACAACAAACCACACCACACGGCCCCTCACCAGGGCCACAACGGTCGGTTGTCCGATCGAGCCGCTCCGGGCCGATCGACGATTTTGGGAGTTGCCTCTCGGATCGAACCTCTTCGGTCCGCCGCGAAGCGACTCATCAAGCTTAGTTCCGCGTTGCTCGGCGTGTCAACTTGACTGTTCAAGCCGATTCGCTTCGCGCTGCCGAATGCCAGGTAACCATAGCATGAACGAGGTCCGACGTGTCGGGCTGATCTTTGCCGGTCACCCCGCGGCTCCGGTTCCTTCTCGGTTCCTCGCCGCGGCGACTCGGAATACATTACACACGAGCCGGGACCGGCGCAAAACGCTGGCCCCGGCTCGCGGGTGCTCCGCCGTGCGGCGGTTCCGGGCGTCCATGCCCGGGGTATGTGATCAGGGGCCCGACGGGGACCCGGTGCCCGACGATCAGCTCCCGACCGTGACGGCTGCCAGGTTCTTCTTGCCCCGGCGCAGCAGCGCGAACCGACCGTGCAACAGGTCGTCCGCGGTCAGGGTGGCGTCCTCCCCCGAGAGCTTGCGGTTGTTGACGGAAGCACCGCCCTCCTTGAGCGTGCGCCGCGCGGCGGACTTGGATTCCGCCAGGCCCGTGGCCACGAGCAGATCCACCACGGCGTGCTCACCCGGTGCGACCTCCGCGTGGGGCAGCTCTGCCGCGACCGCCGCGAGCGTGTCTTCGTCCAGGTCCTCGAAAGAACCCTTGCCGAACACGGCGGCGGACGCCTCGATCGCCTTGCGCGTGGCCTCGGGTCCGTGCACCAGGGTGTTGACGTCCGAGGCCAGGACCTTCTGGGCCTCACGCCGGAAGGGTTCCTCCTCGGTGAGACGCTGCAGTTCCGCGATCTCCTCGCGGGTGCGGAAGGTGAAGACCTTGAGTCGATCCGCCACGTCCGCGTCCGCGGTGTTGAGCCAGAACTGGTAGAAGGCGTAAGGCGAGGTCAGTTCCGGATCCAGCCAGATGGCATTGCCCTCCGACTTCCCGAACTTGGTGCCGTCCGAGTTGGTGATCAGCGGCGTGCCGATCGCGTGCACCGTGGCACCCTCGGCCTTGCGCACCAGGTCGGTGCCGGAGGTGAGGTTGCCCCACTGGTCGGAACCGCCGGTCTGCAGGACGCAGTCGTACTGCCGGTACAGGTTGAGGAAGTCCAGTCCCTGCAGGATCTGGTAGCTGAACTCGGTGTAGGAGATCCCCTCTTCCGAGTTCAACCGCTTGGCCACGATGTCCTTCTTGATCATGGTGCCCACGCGGAAGTTCTTGCCGATGTCCCGCAGGAAATCGATCGCGGACAGCTGGGACGTCCAGTCCAGGTTGTTGACCATGCGCGCGGGATTGTCCCCCTCGAAGGACAGGAACCGCTGGACCTGTTCGCGCAGCAGGTTTACCCATTCGGCCACGGTCTCGCGCGAGTTGAGGACGCGTTCCGAGGTCTGCCGCGGATCACCGATCAGCCCGGTGGATCCGCCGACCAGACCGATCGGGTGGTGTCCCGCGAGTTGGAGTCGGCGAAGCAGCAACAACTGCACCAGGTGTCCCAGGTGCAGGGAGGACGCCGTGGGGTCGAACCCGCAGTAATACGTGATGGGACCACCGTCGAGCGTTTCCTGCAGGGCCTCCGCATCCGTGGAGACCTGGACGAGTCCGCGCCAGTTCAGCTCCTCCCACAGGGAGGAGAAGGACGGATCGTTGTGCTGCGTGCTGAGATCGGTGGTTGACACGTGGACTAAGTTATCAGGCCGCCGTGGGGTCCCCGGCGCCCGGTTCCCCGGGTTGCGGGGTGATCCCGTCGGGCAGTCCGTGGGCCGCCACGAGGTACAACCGCTGGGTGGGACGGGTCATGGCCACGTACAGATTGCCCGGGCCCCCGGCGGGGTCGTCCGCGATCTCCGTGGGTTCCACGACCACCACGGAATCGAACTCGAGGCCCTTGGCATCCCACGGGGTGAGCACCATGATCCGCCGGTCCAGGCTGCGCATGCCCGCGGCCACGAGCCCCGGGAAGGCCTCGTCCAGGGCCTTACCCACCGCGGCCAAACGTCCCCCGGGGCACACCACTCCCACGAGACCCCCGGCGAGCCGCTCCAGTTCGCGCCGCACCTGCGCCACGATCTCCGCGGCCAGCTCCGCCTCGACGGCCACCGGCACGATCACGGGCGGATCGCCGCCGCGCACCGCCGTGGGATCGGAGACCGCGATCCCCGTAGCCTGCGCGACCCGCACCGCGGCGTCGGCGATCGGTTGCGGGGTGCGGTAGTTGACCGTGAGTTCCTCGAGCGTGAATCGCTCCCCCACGAACGGCTCGAGCGCCTCGTCCCAGGTCCGGGCCGCCGCCGCGTTCCCCGCCTGAGCGATGTCACCGACCACCGTGAAGGACTTCAGGGGGCACCGGCGCATGAGCACGCGCCACTGCATGGGCGAGAGTTCCTGCGCCTCGTCCACGACTACGTGCCCGTACGCCCACGTACGGTCCGACGACGCCGCTTCGGCCGCCGTCATCCGGTGCGGCGCCTCAGCGTTGAAAGACGTGAGCTGTTCGACCGTGACGACGCCCTGGGCACCGATGTCCTCGAAACCCTCCGCCATGGCCTCGAGCGCCTTCTGCGCCGATTCCTGGGCCTTGCGCTCCTCGAGCGAACGGTCCCCGCGCACCTTGATACCGGCGGACTCGAAGTCGCCCAACAGTTCCGCGGCCTCGTCCAGCAGGGCGACGTCGGGTACGGTCAACGGCGCGTCGACGGGCCGCAGCAGGCGCGAGACCTGGGCGTCCGAGAGCCGCGGGGCGGCGGAGCGCAGGTAGTGCTCCTTGCCGAACAACTGAGCCACGAGTTGCTGGGGTGTCAAGGGCAACCACAGCAGGTTGAGCGCGATGCGTACCTCTCGGGACTGTCGCAGGTCCTCCTTGAGGTACGAGCGGTCCATCGTGGTCCCGGCCTTCTCGTTGAGCTCGTCCCCGAGGTTCTGGGCGAGCTCCTTGACGATGACCTTCACGAACGTCTCGCGGGCCTCGTTGTGCGGCTTGCCCGTGGCGCGCGCACGCTCCCGGGCCCGGCGCACAAGCGAGGGTTCGAGCCGCACGCGGTGGCCGTCCACGGTGAGCCACTGCGTGCGCTCGGGAACCTTCTGCCGGTCAGCAACGGCGCGCTTGATGACGTCCACCATGTGCAGCCCGGACTTCCAGCGGGTCACCCAGGGGTCGGTCTCGACCGTGCCGTGCACACCCGGATAGAGGTCCGCGAGGGACGACATCACCACGCCGGTCTCCCCGAGCGCCGGAAGCACGCGTTCGATGTACCACAGGAACGACGACGACGGACCCACGATCAGCACACCCGACTTGGCGAGCCGCTCCCGGTGTTCGTATAACAAGTACGCGGCACGGTGCAGGGCCACGGCGGTCTTGCCGGTACCCGGGCCACCCTGGACCACGCGCACCCCGGACAGCGGGGCGCGAATAATGCGGTCTTGTTCGGCCTGGATCGTGGCGACGATGTCCGTCATGCGGCCCGTGCGCTCGGAGTTCAGGGCCGCGATGAGCGCGCCCTCGCCGTGCACAACCTCGGCGTCGGAGACGGCACCCGGATCCAGGACGTCGTCCTCGAGGGCGGTGACGTCCCGCCCGTCCATGATGAGGTGGCGTCGACGCACCAGGTCCATGGGGTTGGCGGCGGTGGCCTGGTAGAAGGCCCCGGCCTCGCGGGCCCGCCAGTCCAGTACGAGCCGGCGGTGGTCCTCCGTGGCCAGTCCGAGCCGGCCCACGTAATGCCGCTCCCCCTCGGTGGTGTCCAGGCGACCGAAGACCAAACGTTCATCCACCGAGTTGAGTTGGGTGAGGCGGTCCTCGTAATGCGTGGCGAATGCGTCACGTTCGGACCGCGCCTGGTGTCCCCCGCCGAAGTTCGTGGTCCGGACGCGGCGCAACTCATCCGCATTGAGTTGCCGCAACTCGTCCAACCGGGCGTAGGCCTCGGCGACGTAGCGCCGTTCCTCCCCCAGTTGCCGGGACACCTCCACGGATGCGGATTCCTCCACGCCCTTCACCTCACGCACACTGCCGACGGGTCCGGTCGCTCAACCGGCGATCGTCTATCCTACCGCTCGACCCGCGACTCCCCCGTCACACGCGCAACAGTGCGCGCACGCGATGCCCACCCAGTTGGGCCCGGCCGCGCAGCGCAGTCAGCTCCATGATCACGCCGAAACCCGCGACGTTGTACCCGCCGCGCGTCAACAACGACGCCGTGGCACCCAGGGTCCCGCCCGTGGCGAGGACGTCGTCCAGGACCAGGACGCGCGAACCGCGGGGAGCGTCGTCGGTGTGGATCTCCAGGGTGCCCGTGCCGTACTCGAGGTCGTAGGCCTGGGAGATGGTCTCGCGCGGGAGCTTGCCCGCCTTGCGCACCGGGATGATCCCCACCCCGGACGCGTACGCCACGGCCGCGGCGATCATGAATCCGCGCGCCTCCACACCGGCCACGCAGTCGTACTGGCCGCGGAAGGCGTCCACGAGCGCGTCCACGGTGCGCTGGAAACCGTCCCCGTCCGCGAACAGGGGCGTGAGATCGCGGAAGAGCACCCCCGGCTCGGGATGGTCGGGGATCTTGGCGCACAACCGGTCGATCATCTGTTCCACGGATTCAGTCACCGCTCCATCGTATCCGGCGCACCGCGCGGCGGGCGGTGCGCTAGCGCGTGCGGCGGCGTTTGACGGTGGCCTTGCGGTACGGGGACACCGTGGGCTCGCCCGGCAGTGCGTAGCGCCACGGGTACGCGTCCGTCCCGCCCTCCCCGGACACGCCCGTCCGGGCCGTCACGACGACGTCGCTCGCGGGGCGTTGCGCCAGGACCAGTCCGGCCCACGTGTCGTCACCGCGCCGTTCGACCTCCTCGCGCGCCCGGGCCACGGGATCGGGGGCGATGCCGAGATCGGCGAGCGCGGCGCCGTCGTCGTCGCGGGTCAGTGCGAGGGCTTGCGCCACGTTGCCGGGCCCGCGCGCGAGCGAGGCGAAGGCCGGTGCGGAACTGCGGTTCGCGAGCCTACGCTGCGTGGCCACCTCGGAGCCCAGCACGACCTCACCCGAGCGGATCAGGACACCGCCCCCGACGCCCTCGGGCCGGCACACGAAGTTCACCGCGTGATGCAGCCCGTACGTGAAGTACACGTAGACGTGCCCGGGCGGGCCGAACATCGAGGCGTTGCGCGCCGTGCGACCCCGGTAGGTGTGGGCCCCGGGATCCGGCAGGTCCGAGTCCTGCGGGCCGCCGTAGGCCTCGACCTCGGTCAGCCGCAGCCCCACCGTGCCCCCGGGGCGCGCGCACACGAGGACGGCGCCGAGCAGCCGGGGAGCGACGTCGGGGGCCGGGGCGAGGAGAAGCTCGTGCAGTCCGGCCGTCACGAGACGACGGGCTCGCGCGCAGCAAAGGCGTCCAGCTCCGCGAGCTGCCGTTCGAGCTCGGTGAGCTGTTGGGCGACCGCGTCCGGCGCGGTGCCGCCCTGGGAGTTGCGCGAGGACAGGGAACCCTCGACCGTGAGCACCTCCCGGACCCCGGGCGTGAGGTGCGGCGAGATCGCGGCGAACTGCTCATCGGTCAGGTCCCACAGCTCGATGCCCTCGTCCTCGCACACGCGCACGGCCTCCCCGGAGACCTCGTGCGCCTCGCGGAATGGGACGCCCTGGCGCACGAGCCATTCGGCGACGTCGGTCGCGAGCGCGAAACCCTGCGGGGCGAGCTCGGCGAGGCGCTGCGTGTGGAACTCGAGGGTCGCCATCATGCCCGTGACGGCGGGCAACAGCACCTCGAGCTGGTCGATCGCGTCGAAGACGGGTTCCTTGTCCTCTTGCAGATCCCGGTTGTACGCGAGCGGCAACCCCTTGAGGGTCGCGAGCAAACCCGCGAGGTCACCGATCAACCGCCCGGCCTTACCGCGCGCGAGTTCCGCGACGTCCGGGTTCTTCTTCTGCGGCATGATCGATGAGCCGGTCGAATAGGCGTCGTCCAGGGTCACGAACGAGAACTCCTTGGTGGCCCACGTGGTCACCTCCTCGCTCATCCGGGAGACGTCCACGGCGGCCATGGCGCACACCCACGCGAACTCCGCGTAGACGTCCCGCGACGCGGTGCCGTCGATCGAGTTGAACACCGCGGAGTCGAAGCCGAGCTCGGCCGCCACGGCATTGGGGTCCAGGCCCAGCGACGATCCCGCGAGCGCGCCCGAACCGTACGGGGACACCGCCGCACGGTTGTCCCAGTCGGCGAGCCGCTGGACGTCCCGCAGTACCGCCCACGCGTGGGCGAGCAGGTGGTGGGACAGCAGCACGGGCTGGGCGTGCTGCAGGTGGGTGCGCCCGGGCATGGGGGCGTACGGGTGGCGCCGCGCCTGCTCCACGAGGGCTCGCACGAGCTCCAGCAGGTTGCGCGCGATGATCGAGGCGTGGTCGCGCAGGTACATCCGACCCAGGGTCGCGATCTGGTCGTTGCGGGAGCGACCCGCGCGCAGCTTGCCGCCCAGGTTCGCCCCGGCGCGCTCGATGAGCCCGCGCTCGAGGCACCCGTGGACGTCCTCGTCCGACGGCGACGGCGCGTACGCCCCGCTGCGCACGTCCGCCTCGAGCCGGTCGAGTGCGTCCAGCATGCCGCTCAACTCGTCCTCGCTCAACAGGCCGGCCGTGTGCAGCACGCGGGCGTGGGCGCGGGACCCCGCGATGTCGTACGGCGCCAGACGCCAATCGAAATCGGTGGACTTGCTCAGCGCGGCGAGGGCGTCCGCGGGCCCGCCCGCGAATCGACCGCCCCACAGGGCGCCCTCGTTGGTTCCGTGCTGCTCGTGCTGGGCCATGATGCTCCTCGTGGACGTCGTGGGACCGTGGATTGCCGGGCACTCACCCGGCGCGGGGAACGGCCGGGCTCCAGTCTAGGAGCCCGGCCGTTCGCGATGATGTGGTGATCACCCGCGCACCGGGGCGCGGGAGACGGATGTCAGCCCTCGGCGAGGCCCTGCTCGCGGCGGGAGGCCACCTTGGAGGACATCCCGAACAGTTCGATGAACCCGCGGGCGTTGGACTGGTCGAAGGAGTCACCCTCGTCGTACGTGGCCAGGTTGAAGTCGTAGAGACCCGTGGACGAACGCCGCCCGGTCACGGTGGCCCGGCCCGCGTGCAACTCCATGCGGATGTCACCGTTGACGTACTTCTGGGTGTCCTCGATGAACACGTCCAAGGACTTCTTCAACGGGGAGAACCACTGGCCGTCGTAGACGAGCTCGGTCCAGCGCTGACCCACGGTCTTCTTGAAGCGGGCCTGCTCGCGCTCGATCGTGACGTTCTCGAGTTCCTTGTGCGCGGCGATCAACGCCATGGCACCCGGGGCCTCGTAGATCTCGCGGGACTTGATGCCCACGAGCCGGTCCTCAACGATGTCGATCCGCCCCACACCCTGGGCACCCGCGCGGCGGTTGAGCTCCTGGATGGCCTGCAGCGGCGTGACGGGCTTGCCGTCGAGCGCCACGGGCACGCCCTGCTCGAACGTGATCACGACCTCGTCCGCGGCGGGCGGGAACGTGGGATCGTCCGTGTAGTCGTAGACGTCCTTGGTGGGCGCGTTCCAGATGTCCTCGAGGAACCCGGTCTCCACCGCGCGGCCCCACACGTTCTGGTCGATCGAGAAGGGGTTCTTCTTGGTCGTGGCGATCGGCAGGTTGTTGTTCTCCGCGTACGTGATGGCCTTCTCACGGGTCAACGCGAGGTCACGTACCGGCGCGATGCACTTGAGTTCGGGACCCAGGGTCTGGATGCCCACCTCGAAGCGCACCTGGTCGTTGCCCTTGCCCGTGCAGCCGTGGGCCACCGTGGTGGCACCGAACTGCTTCGCGGCCTTCACGAGGTGCTTGACGATCACCGGGCGGGAGACGGCCGAGACCAGGGGGTAGGAGTCCATGTAGAGACCGTTGGCCTTCAACGCGGGCATGCAGTACTCGCTCGCGAACTCGTCACGGGCGTCCGCGACGTACGCCTCCACGGCACCGCAGTCCAGGGCGCGCTGACGCACGGTCTCGAGGTCCTCGCCACCCTGTCCGACATCCACGGCCACGGCGATGACCTCGGCACCGGTGGCCTCACCGATCCACCCGATGGCCACGGACGTGTCCAATCCGCCCGAGTAGGCCAATACCACGCGATCACTCACGGTGCTTTCCTCCACAACTGCTCGACGACGCCGACTACGCGGGAGTGCCCCGCGGCTCATGCATGACTATACACAGCAATCAGTATTTATGCATCGAGGGTCAGTTCGCGCTTGAGGATCTTGCCCGTCGGGCCTTTGGGCAGCTCGTCCGTGACGCGGTAGATGCGGGGGTACTTGTACTTGGCCACCCGTTCCTGCACGAACGCGTCCAGCTCTCGCGTGAGCGCCTCGCGGCCCTTGGACTCGAGCACCCCGGACTCGAAGACCACCACGGCCCCGACCTCCTCGCCGTGCTTCTCGCTCGGGACCCCCAGCACCGCGGCCTCCACCACGCCGGGGAACTGGTAGATGGCCTCCTCGACCTCGCGCGGGTACACGTTGTAACCGCCGCGCAGGATCATGTCCTTCTTCCGGTCCACGATGAAGAACGCGCCGTCCTCGTCCTCGCGGGCCATGTCACCGGTGTGGAACCAGCCGCCGCGCATCGCGTTCTCGGTGGCTTCGGGCTTGTTCCAGTAGCCCTTCATCACGTACTGCCCGCGCACCACGAGCTCACCGACCTCGTTGGTGGGGACCTGCTGGTCGTCCCCGTCCACCACGCGCAGCTCCGCACCGCGCACGGCCGTGCCGATGGAGCCCGGCTTGCGCTCGTTGCCCGGCTGGTTGAAGCACACCACCGGCGAGGTCTCGGACAGCCCGTACCCCTCGAACACGGTGGTGTTGAAGACCTTCTCGAACCTGACCATGACCTCTACGGGCATGGGGGACCCTCCGGACACGCCGGCACGCAGGTCCACGCCCTCGACGGCCTGCGGGTCCTGGTTGGCCTGGTGCAGCAGGGCCACGTACATGGTGGGGACCCCCGCGAAGATCGTGACACCGTCGCGGCGCAGGATCTCCAGGGCCTTGCCCGGGTGGAAGCGGGGCAGCAGAGTCACGGCCGCACCGCTGCAGATCACGCCGTTGAGCGCCACCGTCTGGCCGAACACGTGGAAGAAGGGCAGCCCACCGAACATCACGTCCCCGTGGTGCAGGTTGAACACCTCGCCGGCGACCTCGGCGTTGGTGAGCAGGTTGTGGTGGGTCAGCTCCGCCCCCTTGGGGCGGCCGGTGGTCCCGGACGTGTAGAGCAGCACGGCCGTGTCCGAGTCCTGACGCTCCACGACGTCACGGTCGGGATCCACACCCTGGAGGCGCTCCACCGTTCCGCGGGCGCTGATGGGCAGCACGTTGAGGCCCTCGATCTCCTCGGCCGCCTTCTGGCTGGCCTGCGCCATGTCCTCCCACGCGAGCACGAAGGAGCACCCGGAGTCCTGGAAGTGGTAGGTGAGCTCTCGGGGCGTGAGCAGGGGGTTGAGGGGGACTACGATGCCGCCGGCGCGCAGGATCGCGTAGTACAGCACGGCCATGTGCGGCACGTTGGGCAGCACGAGGGCCACGCGGTCCCCCGGTCGGATGCCGTTGGCCTTGAGCAGCGCCGCGCCGCGGGCGGAGAGATCGTCCAGCTGCCCGTAGGTCATGTGCAGCTCGTCGAGAATGATCGCGGGATCGGACGTGTACTGGGCGGCCGAGGTGGTGAGCAGGGTGGCCAGGTTGGTCATGGGTCCTCCAGAAGACGGTGTGAGTTCTAACACGTGATACTGCCCGTATCGGATATTCGAGTCAAACGTCGACCCCGCCTGGATTCCGCGTGCGACACTAGACAGCGCCGCACGCGACGAGCCCCGGCCGCCGCTCTCCGCAATCCCGTCAATTCGTTCCCGGGCCACGGGCCGTGGCCCCCGCACAGGAGGATCCCCCGTGACCGACCAGCACAGAAACGCGCAGAGCCCCCAATTCACCGAGGCGGAGCTGGCCTACGTCTCATCCCTGTTCGACGCCGCCCGCAACGGCGACACCCAGCTGCTGAGCTCTGCGCTCGACGCCGGGGTGCCGGTCAACCTCACGAACAGCAAGGGGGACACCCTGCTGAACCTGGCGGCGTACCTGGAGCGCGAGGAGACGGTGGCCATGCTGCTCGCCCGCGGCGCGGACACCGAGCGCGTGAGCGACATGGGCTTCACTGCCCTGGTCTGTGCGGTGTTCCGCGGCAACGAGCCCATTGCCCGCGCGCTGCTCGAGGCGGGGGCGGGCCAGGCCACGGGTCACCAGCACGCACAGGACGTGGCCCGCGTCTTCGGCCAGGAGCACCTGCTGCCGCTGCTGGAGAGCTACGAGACGCGCGAGGCCTGAACCGGGCGGACGGCACCTGCTCTTCCAGGGGCTGGGGGCCCACCGCCGGGAGGTGGCACGGGCGCGGACGGCGCGCGGGCGGCGTCGTCCGCGTGCCTGGTGGGCGCGCTCAGCGGGCGAGGTCCAGGAACTTCCGCGCGAGCTGCTCCCCGCCCTGGGGATCCCGGCTGACCACCATGATGGTGTCGTCCCCGGCAATGGTGCCGAGCACCTCGGGGAGCAGCGAGTGGTCGATCGCCGAGGCGAAGTACTGCGCGGCCCCGGGCGGGGTGCGCAGGATCACGAGGTTGGCGCTGCCCTCGGCCGTCACGAGCAGCTCGCGGCACAGTGCGGCGAGCTTGGCGTCGGTGCTCTCGCGGGTGACGCCGCTGGTCGGGGACCGGTCCACCCCCGCCTGGGGAACCGCGTAGACCATGCCCCCGCTCGCGGAGCGCACGCGCACCGCCTCGAGTTCCACAAGGTCCCGGGACAGGGTCGCCTGGGTCACCTGGATGCCGTCCGCCGCGAGCAGTTCGGCCAGTTCGGCCTGCGAGTGGACGTCTCCTCCGGTCACAAGTTCGAGGATCCGGGCCTGGCGCGCCGTCTTGGTCGTGGGGATGCTCACCGTGCCTCCTCCCGGCGCAAGGCGGCGGGCAGGTCCGCGGCCAGTCCCGAGGAATCCAGCAGGAACGTGAGCAGGGCCTTCTGCGCGTGCACCCGGTTCTCGGCCTCGTCCCACACCCGGGACGCGGGGCCGTCGATCACGTCCGCGGCGACCTCGAAGCCGCGGTAGGCGGGCAGGCAGTGCAGGAACACGGCGTCGTCGGCCGCGTGCGCCATGGCCTCGGAGGTCACGGAGTACGGCGTGAAGATCTGCGCGCGCTCGGTTTTCTCGCTCTCCTGGCCCATGGACACCCACGTGTCGGTGACGACGGCGTCCGCGTCCTTCAGCGCCTCTCTCGCGTCCGTGGTCACGAGCACCGAGCCGCCGGTGAGCTCGGCGCGTTCGCGGGCCGCGGCGACGACGTCCTCGCGCGGCAGGTAGCCTTCCGGTCCGGCCACGCGCACGTGCATGCCGGCCGTGGCGCAGCCGAGCAGGTAGGAGTTCGCCATGTTGTTGGCGGCGTCCCCCAGGTAAACCAGGGTGCGCCCGGCCACGTCCCCGAACTCCTCGCGCAGCGTCAGCAGGTCCGCGAGGATCTGGCACGGGTGGTAGTCGTCGGACAGGGCGTTGATCACCGGGACGTCGCTGAACTCGGCCATCTCCTCGAGCCCGGACTGCGCGTACGTGCGCCACACGATCGCCGCGAGCATCCGGGAGAGCACGCGGGCGCTGTCCGCGACGGTTTCCTTGTGACCCAGCTGGGACTCCCCCGGGTTGATGATCAGCGGGTTGCCGCCCAGGTCGCTCACCCCGGCCGCGAATGAGACGCGGGTGCGGGTGGAGGTCTTGTCGAAGATGATCCCCACGGTCTGTGGACCCGCGAGCGGGCGGCGGGAGAACCGGTCCGCCTTGAGCGCGGCGGCAAGGTCCAGGACCTCGGACTGTTCCTCGGGGGTGAGATCGGTGTCGACCAGGAAGTGACGGGGCACGGGGGATTCTCCTTCGGGTGTGGTGCTGTCCGGGGCTCAGCGGGCGCGGACGGTCTCGAGCACATGCGGCAGGGCCTCGACGAACGTGTCCGCCTGCTCCGCAGTGATGATGAGAGGCGGCGCCAGACGCAGCGTGGTGGGTCCGGTGGCGTTGAGGATGAATCCCGCCTCGCGCGCGGCGGCGACGACGCGCTGGGCCATGGGGTCCCCGGAGGTCCCGGCGTTCTCCGCGTCCTCGGTGTTCTCCGCGACGAGGTCCACGCCGACCAACAGACCGTACTGGCGGACCTCCCCCACCCCGGGAACCTCCCGCAGCCGCTGCGCGAGGTGGGCTCCCACCTCCCGGGCGTTGACGAGCAGGTTCTCGTTCTCGAGGGTCGTGACAGTTGCGAGTCCCGCGGCCATCGCCAGGGGATTGCCCCCGAACGTGGTGCCGTGCTGACCCGCTCCCAGTAGGGCCGAGACCTCCGGTCCCGCCGTGAGCATGGCCCCCACGGGGAACCCGCCACCGAGCCCCTTGGCGAACGTCACAGCATCCGGGAACTCACCCCGGGGCAGCTGGGCGGTGGCGGCGAGCCACGCGCCGGTGCGGCCCATCCCGGACTGCACCTCGTCCACGATCAGCAGTGCACCGCGCTCCCGCGTGAGCCTGCGGGCCAGTGCCAGGAACCCCTCGGGTAGCCCGTGCACGCCGGCCTCGCCCTGGACGGGTTCCACGATCACCGCACTCACGGTGTCGTCGAGTTCGCGCTCGAGGGCCTCCGCCGTGGCCGGGATGTGGGTGACCCCGGCGGGCAGCGGTTCGAACGGTTCGCGGTAGGCCGCCTTGGCCGTAAGTGACAGGGATCCCATGGTCCGGCCGTGGAACGAGTTCTCGAGTGCGAGCACACGCGTCCGGGGCCGACCCTGCGCGTCCGGGTGCGCGCGGCCGTGGCGACGCGCGAGCTTGAACGCGGCCTCGTTCGCCTCCGAGCCCGAGTTCGCAAAGAACACGTGGGAGCCCTCGGGCGCCCCAGTGACCTTGAGCAGTTTCTCGGCCAGGTGGATACTGCCCGGGGACGTGAACAGGTTGGAGATGTGCGCGAGGGTTCCCGCTTGCTCCGAGACCGCCCGCACCCACGCGGGGTGCGCGTGGCCCAGGGCGTTCACCGCGATCCCCGCGAGCAGGTCGAGGTACCGCTTGCCGTTGGCATCGGTGACGTGCACGCCCTCGCCCGACACGAGCACGAGTGATGGATCCCCGAACACTCCCAGAAGGTGTTCCTTGTACTCCCCCAGCAGTTCGTCCTGGTTGCTCATGAGTGCTCAACTCCGTCCGGTGTGACCTCTGTGCCGATACCCGTGTCCGTGAAGATCTCCAACAGGGACGAGTGCTCCGTGCGCCCGTCCACGATGCTCGCGCGCGGCACACCGCCGTCCACCGCTCGCAGAGCCGCCCACATCTTGGGGATCATCCCCGATTCGAGCTCCGGCAGCATCTCACGCAGTTCCGCCGCGGATAGGGACGAGATCAGCGACGAGCGATCCGGCCAGTCCGCGTAGAGCCCCTCGACGTCCGTGAGGGCCACGAACTTCTCCGCGCCCAGGGCCACGGCCACCTCGGCGGCCGCCGTGTCCGCATTGACATTGAGGACTTGCCCCGTGAGCGCACCCCGCCCCGCGGCATCGTCGTCCGAATCCGCGAGCTCCGGGGCGATCGAGGCGATGACCGGGATCTTACCGATGTCCAGCAGCTGCTCGACCGCGACCGTGTTGACGCGCGTGACGGTACCCACGAGACCGAGGTCCAGGGGCGCGCCGTCGGACCCGGTGCGCACGCGGCGCGCCTGCAGCAGCCCCGCGTCCTCGCCGGACATGCCCACCGCGTACGGGCCGTGGGCGTTGATCAGGCCCACGAGTTCCCGCCCCACCTGCCCGGTGAGGACCATGCGGATGACCGACATGGCCTCGGGCGTGGTCACGCGCAGACCGTCCTTGAACTCGGACGGGATGTTCAGGGACTCGAGCATCGCGCTGATCTGCGGGCCGCCGCCGTGGACCACGACCGGGCGGATGCCCACGTGGCGCAGGAAAACCATGTCCTCCGCGAAGGCGCGCCGCAGGTCGTCGTTGATCATGGCGTTGCCGCCGTACTTGAAGACCATGGTGGATCCCGCGTAGCGCTGGATCCACGGCAGGGCCTCCATGAGGGTCTCCGCCTTCGAGCGGGCCGTCTCGTACCTGGTGTTATCGCTGAGTCGTGACATGGTGGGCGCGCTAGCTGGAGTAGGCGCTGTTCTCCTCGACATAGTCATGGGTGAGGTCGTTGGTCCACACGGTCGCGCTCGCGTCCCCGGCCTTGAGGTCAATGAGGACGTCCACAGCGCGCAACGCCGCGAGGTCCACGCCCTCGCGCGGATCACCGATCGCGCCGTTGCGGCACACCGTCACGCCGTTGATGGTGACGTCGATCCGGTCGGGGTCGAACTGGGCGTCCGTGGTGCCCACCGCCGAGAGCACACGCCCCCAGTTGGGGTCGTTACCGAACACCGCTGTCTTGAACAGGTTGGAGCGGGCCACCGTGCGGGAGACGTCCTCCGCCTCGGTCTCCGTGGCCGCGCCCACCGTGGTGATCGCGATGTCGTGGGAGGCACCCTCCGCGTCCGTGATCAGCTGCTGCGCGAGGCTGTGGCACACCGCGGTCAGTGCGTGCGTGAACTCCCCCTGGTCCGGGCGCTGCGCCGAGGCGCCGGAGGACATCAGGACCACGGTGTCGTTGGTGGACATGCACCCGTCCGAGTCCGCGCGGTTGAACGTGACACGGCACGCCTCCTTCAGGGCGAGCGAGAGCTCCTCCGCGCTCAGGACGGCGTCGGTTGTGAGGACCACGAGCATGGTGGCAAGCCCCGGTGCGAGCATGCCCGCCCCCTTGGCCATGCCGCCCACGCTCCACCCTGCGCCGCTCACGCAGGCCTGCTTGGGGACGGTGTCCGTGGTCATGATGGCCTCCGCGGCCTCCGCCGCGGCACGCTGCCCGGGTGCGAGCGCGGCCACGACGGCCGGGACCCCGCCGCGCACGACGTCCATCGGCAGCTGCTCCCCGATCAGCCCGGTGGAGCACACCAGAACGTCCCCTGCGCCGATGCCCAGCTGCTCACCCACCAGCTCGGCGGTCTCGTGGGTGTTCTGGAAGCCCTGCGGGCCGGTACACGCGTTCGCCCCGCCCGAGTTGAGCACCACCGCGCGGGCACGGCCCTGCCGGATCACCTCGCGGGACCAGTGGACGGGGGCGGCGGCCACGCGATTGCTGGTGAATTGGGCGGCCGCGGCGTCGTCGGGCCCGGTGTTGACCACCAAGGCGAGGTCACGGCCACCCGACTTCTTGAAGCCGGCCACCACGCCAGCGGCGCTGAAACCGGCCGCGGCGCACACGCCGGAGTCGGTGCTCACGGGGACGTCGGGAATGGGGTTGTGCGAGGACATCGCAGCTCCTGGTTCGGACGGGCGGTCGAGCGGGGACCCGGGATTCACGGTGCCACGCCCTGCGCGGCGAGGCCCGAGGTCTCGGGGAGGCCGAGGGCCAGGTTGAGGGACTGCACGGCGGCCCCCGCCGTCCCCTTGGTCAGGTTGTCGATGGCCGCGCTCACCACGAGCCGCCCGGCGTGCGGGTCCACGGCTAGCTGCAGCGCCACGTGGTTCGAGGCCTGCACCGACTTGGTGGTGGGCCACTGCCCCTCGGGCAACAGGTGGACGAACGGCTCGCCGTCGTACGCGGCGCGGTAGGCTTCCCGCACAGCTTCCTCGGTCGTGCCCGGGCGCAGCGCGGCGGTGGCCGTGGTGAGGATACCGCGGGGCATGGGGGCCAGGGTGGGGGTGAACGAGATCCGCACGCCCTCGCCTGCCGCCCATCCCAGCCCCTGTTCGATCTCCGGGGTGTGCCGATGCCCGCCGCCGACGCCGTACGGGGACATCCCCCCCATCGTCTCGGCACCGAGCAGGTGAGGTTTCAGGGCCTTGCCCGCGCCCGAGGTCCCGGACGCGGACACGATCACGATGTCCTGGGGAGACACCAGTCCCGCCGCCAGCGCGGGTGCCAGCGCGAGCAGCGATCCCGTGGGGTAGCAGCCAGGGACGGCGATCCGGGTGGCGCCGGGCAGGTTCTCTCGCTGCTTGCGGCCGTTCGGGTCCACGAGCAGCTCGGGCAGCCCGTAGGGCCACGTGCCGGCGTGGTCTGAGCCGTAGAACGCTCCCCACGCTTCGGCGGACTCGAGCCGGTGGTCCGCCCCGGCGTCGATCACGACCGTGCCTGCGGGCAGCTGCTCGGCCAGCGCCGCGGACTGACCGTGGGGCAGGGCCAGGAATACGACGTCGTGGCCCGTGAGGTTCTGCGCGGTGGACTCGACGACGTCCCTGTCCGCGAGCGCGTGCAGGTGCGGCTGGAGCGCCCCGAGCTTCTGCCCGGCGGAGGAGTGGGCCGCCACGGTGGCGATCTCGATGTCCGGGTGCCCGCACAGCAGACGGAGCACTTCTCCCCCTGCGTAGCCGGTGGCGCCTGAGACTGCAGCGGTGTAGGTCATGGGCTCCACCATACCGTATTCCTATGCACTCCATTCAATATTTATGCATAACGCGTTCCAAATCTCTGCGCGGGTGACCGCCCGCCCCGACGTGCACTGCCTTGTGCCGGGAGGTGCCGTAGCGCGAGACTGACGGGGACGCCGTCGTGCCCCTCTGCGAGCACGGCACCCCGCTGCGAGGAGGAACTGACAGTGAGCGAGACCACGATGCAGGCGATCGTCGCGCACGAGCCCGGTGGCCCGGAGGTGCTGCGCCCGGCCGAGGTGCCCGTCCCCGAGCCCGGCCCCCGGGAGGTCCTCGTGCGGACCGAGGCCACCGGTGTGAACTTCATCGAGACCTACCAGCGCTCCGGCGTGTACCCCGTGGACTTCCCGTTCACGGCAGGCTCAGAGGGCACCGGCGAGGTCGTGGCTGTGGGCTCAGAGGTCACCACCGTGCGGACCGGTCAGCGCGTGGCAACCTCCGAGGCCACCCGCACGTACGCGCAGTTCTTCACGGTGGAGGAGGACAAGGCGCTACCCGTGCCGGACGGCATGGACCCTCAGACCGCCGGTGCGCTGCCCCTGCAGGGACTCACGGCGCACTACCTGGTGCGGTCCACGTTCCCTGTGCAGCCCGGGCAGACCGCCGTGGTCACGGCGGCCTCCGGCGGTGTGGGCGGGCTGGCCATCCAGCTGCTCAAGCGCATCGGCGCCACCGTGATCGCGCTGACCTCCACTCCGGATAAGGCCGCGACGGCCAAGCGCCTCGGCGCGGACCACGTGCTCGGCTACGAGGGCTTCGCCGAGCGTGTGCGCGAGCTCACGGACGGCCTGGGCGCGGACGTGGTCTATGACTCTGTGGGCCGTACGACCTTCGACGAATCCCTCGCGGCCACCCGCGTGCGCGGGACCACCGTACTCTTCGGGGGCTCCTCCGGCCAGGTGCCCCCGCTGGACCTGCAGCGGCTCAACAGCTCCGGGGCGCTCTACGTGACCCGCCCGTCCCTGGCTTACTACACGCGGGACCGGGACGAGCGCACGTGGCGCTGGGGCGAGCTCATGGAGGCCGTGACCTCCGGGGGCCTCGAGGTCCGGGTGGGCGCCACGTACCCGCTCGACGACGCCGCCACCGCGCACCACGACCTCGAATCCCGCGGCACGCAGGGGAAGCTCCTGCTACTGCCGTGAGATGACACCGCCCCGTGGGTCCGGGAACCCACGGGGCTGTGCACCACCGGCTTGTGCCGGAGCGGAGATCCAGGTGTACTGACCGAGGACGTTGATCAAATGCGAGAACGGCGGCTGGTTCCCGCAGGCCGTGTGCGGACGGTGCTGGTTGTACTGGTGGCGCCAGTCGGACAGTGCGTCGCGGCGTTCTCGCTCGCTGGTGTAGCAACGGGCGTAGGCCACCCGTCGGCCATGGTGCGGTGGAAGCGCTCCACCTTGCCGTTGGTCTGTGGTCGGCACGGCCGCGTCCGCTTCGGGGTGATCGACAAGGCCTCCCAGGTGTCACGCCACAGGTGCGATCGGTAGGCGCCTCCGTTGTCCGACAGCACCCGTTCGATGGTGACGCCGTGTTTGCCGAACCAATGGACGGCTCGGTGCACGACGACGACGGCAGTGACGGCGGTCTCGTCATCGTGGACCTCGGTGTACGCGACGCGGGAGTGGTCGTCGATGACGGTGTGGACGAACACGTAACCGAGCTTCGGGTTGCGCCACTTGGTCTTCGGCTTCCCAGGGGTCGCCGCACGATTGCGTTTTTCTTGGCGTCGGCCGACGTAGCGCCATCCACCGCCGTCGGGGATGTTCCCGAGCTTCTTCACGTCCACGTGCGGCAAGGAGCCGGGCTGGGGGTGCTCGTAGCGCCTGATCGACTCACCAGTGGCGCGGTCGATGTAGGCCGACCGGTTGAGGCGTGCGGTGGTGAGGATGCGGTGCACGCTGGACGCGGCGACGCCGAGGCGGGCTGCGAGCTGAACTGGCCCTTCCCGCATTCGGATTCGCAGGCTGACGCATCGCTTCTTGACAGGCTTCGGCGTCTTGTTCGGCGACGTCCTCGGGCGCGACGACCGGTCGTGCATGGACTCCCCGGCCCGGTAGCGGTCGGCCCACCGCTTCACCGTTGGCCACGACACCTGGAAGCGGGCGGCGACCTCACTGATCGGCCGCCCGTCGACGACGACGAGCCGGGCCACCTTGAGCCGGTGTCGGGGTGTGAGAGCTGCGTTGGCGTGTGACATGGAAGTCCTTGTGCGTGCTCGACAGGAGGGCCGCCAGATGAGCCGACGGCCCTCCTGCCCGTTCTGATTCGTCGTCAGGCGTTGGCCCGTCGCGAAGCGAATACCTCCCTGGCGACGAACGTCGCGTTGAGTGCGCGAGGGAAGCCGGCGTAGACCGAGCTGTGGAGCAGGGCTTCGACGATCTCCTCTTCTGTGAGGCCGACGTTCAGTGCGGCGCCCATGTGGACCCGCAGTTGCGGCTCGCAGCCACCCAGCGCGGTCAAGGCCCCGATAGTGACGAGCTGACGGCTGCGCGGGTCGAGCCCGGGCCGGTCGTAAATGTCACCGAAGGCGAAAGCCGCGACGTGGTGCCCCAGGGCGGGGCTGATGTCAGCGAGGGAATCGATAACGGCTTCGCCCTGGTGGCCGTCGATGCGCGAGAGGACGTCTTGGCCGTGCTGGCGGCGAGCAAGGTTCTCATCGGAGTTGATGTCGTGCTGGGGGTCGTCATGGCTGGGGGCCTTCCTGGTAGGCGGCGAGCTTGTACTCGGTCGCGGCGAGGGCGAGTTGGAGTTGGGTGATCTGGGAACGCAGGGTGTCGCGGTGCTCAAGGAGGAGGTCGAGTCGGTCTGGAATTGTGTCTGCGCCGGCGTTGACGAGGTCGATGTATCGACGCAGGTCGGCGATGGACATGCCTGATGCGCGCATCCGGGTCAGGAAAACGAGGCGCCGTACGGTCGGGGCGTCGAACCGGCGATGCCCCGCGTGGTCCCTAGGGATGACCACCAGGCCGATGCGCTCGTAGTAGCGCAGGGTGTGAGGGCTGACGCCTAAGTGCTCGGCGGCCGCAGCAATGCCCCAGTCCTCTTCGGAATCGGCTCGGGTGAGTTCTCTAAGCGCGTCGACGTTCACGCCACCGGGCGGATCAACGGCGAGTCGCAGGGCATCTGCCAGGGCCCGGTCATTCGTCATGACCTGCACGCTAGGGGTTCGAGCACGCTCAAAGACAAGCCGCGACGTCGATCAACGTGTCCGGTCAGTACACTTTGTTAATGGTCCATCTTCTAAATGGTTGGGCGGCTGGCTTTTTCAGGATCTCGGTGCTGGTTCTGGTCCACACGCACGGGTGGCAGCGATCGTTCCAGCCGGTGACGAAGGCCCGGATCCGCTTGTTCAGCTCGGGCACCGAAACGACGTCGGCCCGATGCAGGGCCTGGCGTTCGATGAGCCCGAACCACGCCTCATGTCGACGACGGACGAATACTGGGCAAATGCGATGTTGGCACATCAACCAAGTTCGACCACGAGGCCGAGTTCGGCGTGAAGCGCATCTGGAACCGAGGGTTCTCCGCCAGCCAGGCTCTTACCTCGGGGGCCTTGTGCGCGGCGTAGTTGTCCATCACCAGGTGCAGATTCCCTGGGGGTAGGCTCGGACAACCTGCTTGAGGAAGGCCAGGAACTCCTGGCGCTGGTGCCCAGGCTTGCACGCCGCGGTGACGTGGCTGGTGGCGATCTCCAGGGCCGCAAACAGGGTGGAGGTCCCGTGCCGGTTGTAGCCGTGGATGCGCGTCGCCGGCCGGGCTGCATCGGCGAACCTGGTGCCGTGCGCTCAAGGGCCTGGATGTGTTGGTTTTCGTCCAGGGATAGCACCACCGCGTTCTCGGGTGGGGCCAGGTAGAAACCGACCACGTCGACGACCTTGGCCACCAGCTCGGGATCGGTGGAGAACTTGAAGATGCCCGCCCGCCACGGGGCCACCCCATACTCTTGCCGGATATTGGCCACGGTGTTGTGGTCGATACCCAACCGCCCCGCGAGCATGTGCGAGGGCCAGGGGCGACGCTGAACTTCTTCGGCGGCACTCTGAGCGTGGCGGTGACATTCGCGCGGTGGTCGATCCGCCGGGGCCGGCCCGACCGGTCGTGGTCGGCCAGCCCGGCGATATCGGCCTACCCGTAGCAGGCCCGCCAGGCAATCACCGTATTGCCGGTGGCCCCACCCTTTCGGCGATCTCGGTGTTGGAGACACCCTGGACGGTCAGCAGCACGATGTGCGCCCGCTGGGCCAGACCCCCCGCACAAAGGTGGGGTGCACCAACCGGGTCAGCTTTTCGCCGCCGCCATCCCCCATTGGCAGCGGGGCCGCAGGATGGTTTGCCATATCTCAGAATCCCACCCCCCAAGCGCTCAGGCAATTCGAAGATGGGCCGCCAACAAGCGAAGACTGTCAGAGTCTGGTGGATCGTTGATGGTTTATGTTAGTTTGATCCGCAACACCATGTTCGAAAATGTTCGGTCTGGATCGATTCACTTTACAGGGCAAGGAGACTCGCATGGAGCTCTCAAGACGCACCGTTCTTAGGGGAGGTCTCGGTGTGGGCGCCAGCCTGGCGCTCGGCGCCTGCGGCCGCACCTCACCCGACGCTGCGGCCGGCGAGCCTGTACGCCTGACCTACTGGTCTTGGCTGAAGGGTCTCGACAAGGTCACCGATATCTGGAACGCCAAGAATCCTCACGTCCAGGTGGAGACCGTGTGGATCAAGAGCGGCAACCAGGGCGGCTACCAAAAGCTGTTTTCCGCGCTTGCCTCCGGCGGCGGTCCCGACCTCGCACATGTCGAGCTCCGGCAGGCATCGGCCTTCATGATGGTGGACGGCCTAGTCGATATGACCCAGTACGGCGCCGACGCCGTGACCGATCGATTCGAGGCTTCAGTTCTCAACCAAGTGACGTTCAACGGCGGCGTGTACGGGCTGCCGCAGGACTCCGGGCCCACCGCGTTTTTCTACCGGACCGACGTCATGGAGGCAATCGGCGCCGAGCCGCCCGCGACGTGGGAAGACTGGGCGGCCGTGGCCCGCGAGTACCGCGCCGCCGACCGATACCTAGAGTGCTTCCCCATCGCGGACGGTGGCTACTTCTGTGCCTACGCCATGCAGGCCGGTGCCAACTGGTTCCAAATCGATGGCGACTCGTGGGTCATCGACATGACAGACGACGCGACGCTTGAAGTCGCCGCTTTCTTCGACCGGGCCATTGACGAGAACCTCGTCAACGTCTCGATCAGCCCGTTCTCCCCCGGCTGGTTCGCCGCAGCCGGGACCGGACAGCTCGGGGCCATCACCTCCGCGTCCTGGGCCGACGAGCTCATCAAGGGCGTCGGCGGCACGGAGGGATTGTGGCGAGTAGCCCCGATGCCCCGCTGGACCGGCGGTTTCGGCTCCGCGCAGCTGGGCGGCTCGACGGTTGCGACGATGTCGAGCTCCCGGCATCCGCAGGAGGCGACCGACTTCGCCATGTGGATGACCACTGACCCGGAGGCGATCGACGCCCAGATCCTCCACTGCGGCATCGGCTGGTCGCCCGTCTCTGACTACATCGGCACCCCGAGGCTTCAGCAGTCGGAGTTCTTCGGTGGACAGAACTACAACACCGAGGTCTTCGTGCCGGCGGCCCAGCAGCAGAACCCGAACTGGAGCTGGGCCCCCACGGCCCAGCAGGTCTTCAACGTCCTGTCCGACGGGTTCCGGTCAAAGCTCACCGACGGCGTGCCGCTGGTCGACTCCTGCCGCGCCGCGCAGGACGCGGCCGTGCGGATGCTCAAGAACAAAGGTCTGAATGTGAGGACGGCATGAACACACAACGTCGGGCACCGTGGATCCTCATCGGCCCCTTCCTGCTCCTCTTCCTCCTGACGTTCGTCGCACCCATCGCCTACGCGGTGGTCCAGAGCTTCACGAGGGTGGATCGCGCAGGGCTCTTCGGCGAGCAGGGCACGAGCACCGTCTTCGCCGGTCTGTCCAACTACGTCCAGGCTTTCGCGGGCACCGAATTCCTCGCATCGATCGGTCGGATGCTCCTCTTCGGTGTCGTACAGGTGACGATGATGATCCTCGCGGCGACCGTGCTGGCCTTGCTGCTGGAGTCCACCTCGGCGCGGTGGCCCCAGTTCTTCCGGGCGGCGTACTTCATGCCCTACGGCGTGCCCGGGGTGATCGCGTCAGTACTCTGGTCCTTCCTCTACGTTCCGGGTCTCAGCCCGTTCATTGACGTCGCCGCCCTCGTCGGCATCGAACTCGACTTCCTCGGGCCGAACGTCGTCCTGTGGTCCATCGCGAACATCGTCACCTGGGCCTACACGGGTTATAACATGCTCATCATCATCGCCCAGCTCAAGGCCATCCCCGATGAGATCTATGAGGCCGCGCGCGTCGACGGCGCGGGCCCGTGGCGCATCGCCCGGGCGATCCAGGTTCCCCTCATTCGACCGGCGCTGATGCTGACCACCATCTTCTCCATCATCGGCACCCTCCAGCTCTTCGCCGAACCGCAGATCCTACAGACCGTTTCTCCGGCGGTCGGCAGCGAGTACACCCCCAACCTCGCCGCCTACAACTCGGCCTTCAACTACAACGACTACAACGTCGCCGCCGCCCAGGCCGTGACGATCGCGGTCGCAGCGTTCGTGCTGTCCTATGCCTTCCTGTACTTCAGCAACCGTAGGAGCAATGATGACTGACCTCTCGGCCACTACCACTGGCACACCGGTCACCGGCCGCGACCGGGCCAACGTCTCCGGCGCCCCTCGCGCCAGGCGCCGCGGGGCAGGCCGCGGCGCCGCCTCGACCATCGTCGTCACCGGCCTTCTCACGGTCGTCGCCCTCTATTTCCTCGTGCCCGTCTACTGGGTCGTGGTCGCGGCGACGAAGAGCACCGAGGATCTCTTCGCCACGCACGGATTCCTGCTCGCGCCGACCTTCAACCTGTGGGGAAACCTCACCCAGGTTCTCACCTACGACGGTGGGATCTTCGTGCGGTGGTTCACCAATAGCCTGCTCTATGCAGGAGTCGGCGGACTCATCGCCACCTACTTCGCAGCCGCCGGCGGCTACGCCCTGGCGAAGTACCGCTTCCGCGGACGCGAGGCGATCTTCGGACTCATCCTCGGCGGGGTCCTCGTGCCCGGCACCGCGACGGCCTTGCCGCTGTTCCTGCTCTTCAGCGAGCTCGGCCTCGCCAACACGTACTGGAGCGTCCTGCTGCCCTCCCTCGTCTCGCCGTTCGGCATCTTCCTGTGCCGGATCTTCGCCCAATCCACCGTTCCGGACTCGCTCATGGAGGCGGCCCGGCTCGACGGGGCAGGAGAGATGCGCATCTTCCACACCATCGGCCTGCGGACCATGGTCCCGGCCATGGTCACGGTGTTTCTCTTCCAGCTCGTCGGCATCTGGAACAACTACTTCCTGCCCCTGGTGATGCTCTCCGACGACGAGCTTTACCCGATCACCCTCGGCCTGAGCAACTGGAACAGCCAGACTCAGCGACTCCCGGAGTTCTACGAGCTCACCACCGGCGGGGTGCTGCTCTCGATCATCCCGCTGCTCGTCGCGATGATCGTCCTCCAGCGCTTCTGGCGCGGCGGCATGACGGCCGGCGCCGTCAAGGAGTAGTGAATCCGTCCCCCGTCGCCGCCCATCCCAGAACGCACGCGCGCCCACCGCCCTGAGAAGGAACAGAGACCCATGCCTGCCCCGACCTACCTCACCGACCACTCCCCGGGCCACGGCGCGCTCTCTCCGCGCTCCCGGCTCGACTCGGACGCCCCCGTGCTCGACCTCACCGGAACATGGCGCTTCCGGCTCTCGCCCGTCGCCGACCCGGGAACTGAGCCTTGGGAGGGCGACGACGCCGCCTGGGACACTATCGCGGTACCCGGCCACTGGGTCCTCCAGGGCGACGGCGGGTATGGCCGCCCGATCTACACCAACGTCAACTACCCCTTCCCCATCGACCCACCGTTCGTGCCCGACGAGAACCCGACCGGAGACTACCGGCGCACCTTTACGCTCCCGGGCGACGGCGCCTGGTCGGGCGCTGAACGGATCCTGCTGCGCCTGGACGGGGTGGAGTCGGCGTACCGACTGTGGGTCAACGGCACAGAGGTCGGCGTGGGCAAGGGCAGCCGTCTCGTCCACGAGTTCGACATCACCGCTCATCTACAACCGGGCGAGAACCAGCTCGCCGTCCGGGTCCACCAGTGGTCCGACGCCTCCTACCTGGAGGACCAGGACCAGTGGTGGTTGCCCGGGATCTTCCGCGACGTCATGCTCCTCGCCCGCCCCGCCGGGGGGATCGACGATGTCTGGGTGCGTGCCGACTACGATCATGTGACGGGCCACGGCGCGTTGGACCTTGAGCTCGCCGCCGCACCCGAGGCGTTCCCTGTCGCTGTCACCGTCCCCGACCTCGGGATTGAGCACCGGTGGGACGGCCCGGCCGACGTCGCCCCGATCCCCGTCGGTGACGTGGAGCCCTGGAGCGCCGAGGTACCCCGCCGCTACGAAGTCGTCCTCGCCGCCCGTGGGGAGACGGTCACCGTACGCACCGGCTTCCGGACTGTGCGCATCGTCGGCGACCAGTTCCTGGTCAACGGCCGCCAGGTGATCTTTCGCGGTGTCAACCGCCACGAGATTGAGGCCACGAGGGGTCGGGTCTTCGACCCGGAGCACGCCCGGGCCGACCTGGAGTTGATGAAGCGGTACAACGTCAACGCGATCCGCACGAGCCACTACCCGCCGCACCCGGGCGTGCTCGATCTCGCCGACGAGCTCGGCTTCTGGGTGATGGACGAGTGTGACCTCGAGACCCACGGCTTCGAGGAGGTCGGCTGGCGGGAGAACCCCAGCGACGACCCTCGCTGGCGCCACGCCTACCTCGACCGGATCGCCCGCACCGTCGAGCGGGACAAGAATCACCCCAGCATCGTCATGTGGTCGCTGGGGAACGAGGCCGGCACCGGGCAGAACCTCGCCGCCATGTCTGCCTGGGTGCACCGCCGCGACCCGGGCCGCCCCGTGCACTACGAGGGCGACCAGACCGGGGAGTACACCGACGTCTACTCGCGCATGTACCCCGCCCTGGAGGAGATCGACGCCATCGGTGGGGAGCACGGGCGGCTCATGGCGTGCAGTCCCGCGCAGGGGGCGCGGCTGCGACGTCGTCCCTTCGTCATGTGCGAGTACATCCACGCCATGGGCAACGGGCCGGGCGCGATCGCTGAGTACGACGAGCGCATCCGCGCCTACCCCCGCGTCCACGGCGGATTCGTGTGGGAGTGGCGCGACCACGGCCTGCTGACCACCACCGGGAACGGCACCCCGTTCTACGCCTACGGCGGCGACTTCGGGGAGGTCATCCACGACGGCAACTTCATCACCGACGGGATGATCCTCTCCGACGGCACGCCCTCCCCCGGTCTGGCCGAGTACGCCGCCGTCGTCGCCCCTGTCCGTCTCACGCTGACGGGCGACGCGGACGCCGTCCTCGTGACGAACGACCGGCACACTGCAGACACCACCGACCTCACCTTCCGGTGGGCGGTCGAGGTCGACGGCGAGACAATGGCCTCAGACAACCTCGACGTCCCGCCGGTATCAGCGGGCTCCACCGCACACATCGTCCTGCCCGGCCCGGTCAGGACGGCACTTTCCCGGGTGGGCGGCCAGGGAAGCGAGGTCTGGCTGCGGCTCGTCGCAGCGCTGGCCCGCCCCGCGGCGTGGGGGCCGGCCGGACACGTGATCAGTGCTTGTCAGGTCGATCTCACCGCTTCCCGGTTCACGTGGCGTTCGCCCCGCCCGGCGGCACCGCCCGCCACGGGCAGCACCGCACCCCGGCAGGCCGGCGGGGAGATCACTCTCGGCCCAGCCCGCTTCGACGCGCGCACCGGGCGGCTCACCCGGCTCGGCGGGATGGCGGTCGACGGGCCGACGCCCGAGCTGTGGCGGGCGCCGACCGACAACGACCGCGGCTCGGGTCAGGGCAGCCTCGAGGAGGCCTCGCCCGAGGAGACCGGCGGCCTCGGCGTGCCCGGACCGTCCTCCGCCGAGCGCTGGACGCGGCGCGGTTTGGATCGGCTGGTCCACCGAACCCACGAGGTCCAGGTCCTCGACGACCGACTCATCGTGCGCATCCGCAGCGGCGCCGCCGCAACATCCATGGGCATCGAGACGAACCTGACGTACCTGGCGGACGGCGACGTGCTCGTCATGCGTGTCGACATCGCCCCGCGTGGACCCTGGGAAGGGACCTGGCCCCGGGTCGGCGTGCGACTGGGCCTGCCCGGGACCCTCGACCACGCCCGGTGGTTCGGCCCTGGGCCCGAGGAGTCCTACGCCGACGTGGCCGTGGCGGCACTCGTCGCCGTGCACGAGCGCACCATCGACAAGCTCGCAGTGCGCTACGCCCGGCCGCAGGAGACGGGACACCGCCCCAACGTACGCTGGTTGCACCTGTCCGGCGGCGAGGGCCCCAACCTTGAGCTGCAGTCCTTTAACCAACTCGGCGGCGGGCAGGTCGGACGCCCTGGGTTCACAGCCTCCCGGCACACCGCCCAGGAACTGGCAGCCGCCGCCCACCCGCACGAGCTGCCCCTGAGCGAACGCGTCCACCTCTACCTCGACGCCGCCCAGCACGGCATCGGCTCGCGGGCCTGCGGACCGGACGTGCTCCCACAGCACCAGCTGTGGCCCGCGACGCACTCCTTCGTCGTCGGACTGCGTGTGCGATAGGCAACTTACTCCGACTCGAGCAGGAGGAGACCGGAATGCGTGGTCTCGTCTCTGTCAGCACAGGGCAGGTGGGATGCCCGGCGAATCGGCCGAGTAGGACGGAAGCACACCGTGTGCACACGCGGCATGGATCACGTTGCGGTTGCTGGGTCAGGATCCACGCCCCGCAGCCTTCAAGCGCGGCGAGGATCCCACTCGGCACCTATTCTGTCTTCGGTCGGACCAGGACACTAGAAAGCCTCCAGCGCCCAGGACAGTGAGTGCTCAACCCCGGGGTCGAGGACGACCAAGTCTTCGCCGGAGTTGAAAGCGTCTGGCGGGCAGTCCATCGGTTCGACAGCCAAACCGCCACGTGGGTTGTCCCGGAGGTGGTCCCCGGTGTAGATCTGCACCCACTTGGCGCGAGGGTCCCAGCTGAGCAGTGCTCCGTGACCGTCGCACGCCGTGAGGCGGGCGATACATCTTCCGCGCGACGAGACGGCCACGCCAGTAAAGGCATTGTCGATGGGCATCTGTTCGATGCCGCGCCCGGAGCGGAAGTCGAAAGGCCCTTCGGCGGTGGGGGTAAGCGCCGTCGGGAGCATACGCTGAGAAGAGACGCTCAAGTAATGATCCGCTTCCAGTTCGAGCGTCCAATCATTGACGCACCCAGACCCAGCCACCAGGTATGGGTGTGGACAAGAACCATATGGTGCTGCCGTCTGCCCTTCATTGACGCCGCGAATCTCGGCGTGCAAGCCGTCCCGACTTACCATGTATCGGGCTTCCACCCGTACGGAAAAGGGATACCCTGCGTCCGAGCCCAGTCGCAAAGCGAGTACAACTTCACTCTTACTGTTGGACAAGACCTCCCAGTCCCGGAAGACCCCGAGTCCGTGCAACGCTGTCCCTTTTTCGGGCTCATTGACAGGAACCTGATAATGCCGACCGCCGAACCGGTACTGGCCGTCAGCCAATCTGTTCGGCCAGGGGGCACACACGACGCCTCTGTAGTCTACATTGGCGACGCCCGGAGTATGGGCGACTATGAGAGGTCTGCCTTCGTACTCGAGCGAACAAAGCGTAGCTGAAAAGGTGTCGACAACCGCCGTGTAGCCGCCAGCAACCAGCATGAACGATGTCATGAGTCTCTCCTAGAATCTGTTAGGCACCGCTAATAGCATTGAATTAGAAGCCAAAGGAGCTACATGTCTAGCCGCATCGTTCGACTTAATGAGGAAAAAGCTGAAACGTCAACGTTCAGACTGGTTCCTGAGAAGAATAATGTCTGAGCATTCCCGCCATTGACCGCAAAAAATGAGGGACGATCTTCCACCGCAGACACCGCCGATGCCTGCAAGACTGCCCAGGGATTCAACCGCATGGCCAGGTTTCTTCAGGCCTCCAACCATTACGATGACGCGCAGAGTAAACGCGGAGAGGATCATCAATGCAGCCGTTGACCTGATGAGGTCTGGCAACGCGCCAACGGGCAGAAGTGCAGATCGGTCCTGTGGGAAGTGCAGGACGGTGGCTTCGCAGAGTTCGGACTGTCATAGGCAATGTGGGCGATCTACCGGTGCGCGGCGCGGGCGCCGGCGACCATGTTCTCGAGCGTGTGGCGCATCCTCCAGTCGAGGTCGCGGGCGGCCAGTGTTCCGTCGGCGACGATCCGGGCCGGGTCGCCGGGGCGGCGGTCGCACAACTCGGGCGTGAAGTCGATGCCGGTGATGCGGGCGGTGGTCTCCATGATCTCCCGCACGGAGACACCCGTCCCGGAGCCGAGGTTGTAGACCGGCTCCAGGGTGCGGCCGACTCGAGAGCCCGGCCCGCGGCCACTTGTGCTGCGGCGAGATCGCCGACGTGGACGTAGTTGCGGACGCAGGTGCCGTCTGGGGTGTCGTAGTCCGTGGCGAAGATCTTCGGTCGGCGGCCCTCGGCCAGTGCGGTCAGGACGAGGGGGAAGAGGTTGTGGGGACTGGTGTCGTGGAGCTCCAGCGTCCCGGAACTGACTACGTTGAAGTACCGCAGCGAGGTGTGACGCAACCCCCGGGCCCGTCTCTGGTCACGGATCAGCCACTCCCCGATGAGCTTGCTCTCCCCGCAGGGCGACTCCGGGAGAGTGGGAGTGCCCTCCGTGACGAGGCCGGCCCGGGGCCTGCCGTACACGGCGGCCGACGAGGAGAAGACCATGTTCCGCACCCCGACCCTCTCCATGGCGGTGAGCAGGTGAGCGGTCCCCGTGACGTTCTGCTCGTAGATCAGCAACGGGTTCCTGACGGACTCCCCGGCATACTTGTACCCGGCCAGGTGCACGACACCGCTGACGTCGTGGTCGCGAAGCGCTTGCGTCACGGTGCCGGTGTCCAGGACGTCGGCGTGGACGAACGGGATCGGGCCGGGCACGAACGCGCGGTGGCCGCTGACGAGCGAGTCGAGGGCCACGACGGCGATGCCGGCGTCGTCGAACGCCCTGAGGACGTGGGACCCGATGTACCGGCGCCGCCGGTCACCAACCAGATCACAGCCGCTGCGCGCCGTCCGCCGGGAGGACCGTGAAGATGTCGGGGGTCTTCAGGCTGCCGAAGCCGCGCAGGACGGCGTTGCGGACCTGCTCCTCCCGGTCCGCGGGGACGAGGGCGATGGCGGAGCCGCCGAAGCCTCCCCCGGTCATCCGGGCCCCGAGTGCTCCGGCGGCCAGGGCCGTGTCGACGGCGAGGTTCAGCTCGGGGCAGGAGACCTCGTAGTCCTCGCGCAGGGAGGCGTGGGAGGCCGTGAGCAGGCCCCCGACCCCGGCCACGTCGCCGTCGCGCAGGAGCTGTACCGCCTGCAGGACCCGGCGGTTCTCGGAGAGCACGTGCCGCACCCGACGGGCCACTTCCTGGTCCAGGGCGGCCAGGTCGGCGTCGGCGGGGATGTCGCGCAGGGAGGCCACCCCGAGGGCGGCGGCGGCGCGCTCACAGGCGGTACGGCGGGCGGCGTAGCCGCCATCGGCGTGGGAGTGGGCGACCTTCGTGTCGATCACCAGGACTCGCAGCCCGTGCTCGGCCACCGGCAGGGGCACGAGCTCGGACTCCAGGGAGCGGCAGTCCAGGAACAGGGCGGAGCCGGCCCGGCCCATCAGCGAGGCCGACTGGTCCATGATCCCGGTGGGCGCGCCGACGAACTCGTTCTCGGCCCGCTGGGTCAGCCGCGCCATGGCCGGGGCGTCGAGGCCCAGGCCCAGCAGGTCGTTGAGCGCCACGATCGTGGCGACCTCCACCGCGTGGGAGGAGGACAGCCCCGCCCCGACCGGCACGGTGGAGTCCAGCAGCAGCTCGAAGCCGGGGACTTCCACCCCGTCCAGGGTGCCCAGGGCGTGCACCACCCCGGCGGGGTAGGCGCCCCAGTCACCGACGGCGCCTGGTGTGAGCCCGGGGACCGTGAACCGTGCGCGGGAGAGCCGCTCCCCCTCGGGGGCGTAGGTGGAGGCCAACTCCACCGTCTCGTGATCAGGCTCCGCGGCCCGGCGCAGCCGCACGGCGACCATCGCCGTGCGGTCGATGGCGAAGGGGAGCACGAACCCGTCGTTGTAGTCGGTGTGCTCCCCGATGAGGTTCACCCTCCCGGGGGCCCGCCACACCCCGTCCGGGGCGTGGCCGTACACCTCGGTGAAGCGGCGGGCGTGCTCCTCGGCCCGGATGTGTTCGTGGTGATCGATCTGCTCATCGGTCATCGTGCGGTCCCCCTCAGGCGTGCGGCGGTCTGTTCGGCGGTGACGTCGTTGATGAACGCGCCCATGGCGGCCTCGGAACCGGCGAGGAACTTCAGTTTGTCCTCGGCCCGGCGCGGGCTGGTCAGCTGCAGGTGCAGCCACCCGGCCTCGCGGTCGGCCGCGTTCACGGGGGTCTGGTGCCAGGCGGCGATGTAGGGGGTCGGCGTGTCGTAGAGCCGGTCCACCCGTTGCACCAGATCGCGGTAGAGGACCGTCAGCTCATCGCGCTCGGCCCCGGTGAGGGCAGCCAGGTCCGGGACCTGGCGGTGCGGGACCAGATGGATCTCCAGGGGCCAGCGCGCGGCGTAGGGGACGTAGGCGGAGAAGTGCTCGCCCTCGATCACCATGCGGTCCCCCGCCGCGGCCTCGTCGGCGAGGATCTCGCCCATCAGGGCCCGGCCCGTGGCGGCCAGGTGCGCGCGGGAGCGGGCGGCCAGCCGGGCGGCATGCGGAGCCGGATAGGGATAGGCGTAGATCTGCCCGTGCGGGTGGTGCAGGGTCACCCCGATCTGCTCCCCACGGTTCTCGAAGGGGAAGACCTGGCGGATCCCGACCATTGCCGAGAGCGCCTCGGTGCGCTGGGCCCAGGCCTCCACCACGGTGCGCGCCCGTTCGAAGGGCAGGGACGCGAAGGAGCCCTGGTGCTCGGGTGTGAAAACCACCACCTCGCACCGCCCCACGGCCGGGGACGGGACACCCCACAGGGACCGCTCCCCCGCGTCCTGCGGGTCCGGCAGCACCCCCAGCTGCGGACCCAGGGAGGGGAAGCGGTTCTCGAAGACGACGACGTCGAAGTCCTCGGTGGGGATCTCGGATTCCCGCCCGCCCGTGCTCGGGCACAGCGGGCACTGGTCGACCGGGGGCAGGTAGGTGCGGGTCTGGCGGTGGGCGGCCACGGCCACCCACTCCCCGGTCAGGCGGTCGAAGCGCACCTCGCCGTGCCCGGAGCGGGCATCCAGGGGCCGGCGGTCGGTAACCTGCTCCACCGGCGGGGTGCCGCGGTCGGAGAAGAATACGGCCTCCCGGCCGTCGGCGAGGTGGTGGGTGCGGTGCGCGATCAGCGGTGCGGTGGCGCGCTCGGCGGGGGCGGGAGAGGTCATCGGACGGGCTCCAGTCGCAGATCGGGAACGTATTGACTCAGGATTTCGCGGGCCGCGGGGTCGACACCGTCGTCCATCACGACGGTGTCGACCCCGTCCAGGTCGGCGATGCGGTAGAGGCCGACCAGGCCCCACTTGGTGGAGTCGGCCAGCACCACGCTGCGGTCGCAGCGCTGCAGGAAGAGGCGGTTGATCTCGGCCTCCATCATGTTGGGGGTGGTCAGACCCTCCCGCTCGCTGATCCCGTGGACGCCCATGAAGCACACGTCCACATGCATCGTGAGCAGTGCGGTCGTGGCCAGCGGACCCACCAGCGCGTCGGAGGGGGTCCGTACGCCGCCCAGCAGCACCACGGTCTGCCCCGTGGCCGGCGCGTCCTGGAGCGCATCGGCGATACGCGGAGAGTTGGTCACCACCGTGATCTCGGGAATCCGGCGCAGGGCACGGGCCAGGGCGTAGGTCGTGGTCCCCGAGTTCAGCGAGACTGACATCCCCGGCTCCACCATCGACTCCGCGGCCGCCGCGATCGCCGCCTTCTCTGGCAGCTGCAGCTCGGACTTGTGCATAAAGCCGGGCTCGACGGCGGAGGACCCCGCGGGCAGCTTGGCCCCGCCGTGGACCTTCTGCAGTTCGCCGTCACGGGCCAGCCGGTCCAGGTCGCGGCGCACCGTCATGTCGGACACGCTCAGTTCGGCGGCTAGGTCGGCCACCCGCACGGCACCGGCCGCACGCACCCGGTCGAGGATCTTCCGCCGTCGGCGGTCGGGAAGCATCTCGGACATGAGTCCTCCTGGATCGGGGACGGCGCGGAGAGGCGCGTCGTGGTGGCAAACCCCACCATTCAAACAATTTTGTGTTTATTTTAACATACTTGATGTTCGTCCATGTTGCTTCTAATATGGCGTGAACCACACAAGAACAATCTGTCCGGAGCCGACGTGACCGTTGCGACCCTGAAGCCAACGACCGTTTCCGACCCGACCGGGCCGTTTCGGTTGCACCTAGTCAGGGAGAACGTGTCTGCCCTCGGCCAACTCTCGAAAAGTCAGGTGCCCTCCATGGTGCACCGGGGAACGTCGCTCGGCGGTCCCGACGGCTTGACCGTCGAGTTCGCCGAGACCACCCACGCCCACTCCACGGCCAGCGACCAGGAAGTGCCGGTGCGTGCCGACGCGTTTGGGTCGCTGCCCAGTAACCGGACGGACGCTCCGAGCTTGGTTAGCAATCGGGATGGAGCAAGTACGGACACCGCTCTTCCGCATCCCGGAGGCCCGCCTTGAGCCGATGAACCATTGAGATGCCGTCACCAACGGTGCACAGGTGAGCGGTGGGCCGGACCTGCTAGTTCCGGTGTTCGAAGATATCTGGGCCAACCACCGCCCGCGTCGATCCGCATCAAAACCAACGAGTCCATCAACGTTCTTTTCGCGGCGGACAAACGACCGACAGGGCTGCGAGTTGTCCCCGGCTCCGCCGCGCCGTCCGGCTCTTCGTCACACCACACCTCTCGGCGCCATCCGGTGCCGCTCCACATCCCACTATCCCGCAGGGCCACCTGGGGAGACTCGGAAGGAAATCCACTATGTCCTCTGTTCGTTATGACCGTGTCACCTGTCAGTACCCCGGCGCCGAACGGCCCTCGGTGACCGGTCTGGACCTGTCCATCGCCGACGGGGAGTTTCTCGTGCTCGTCGGACCTTCGGGATGCGGGAAGTCCACGACCCTGCGCATGCTCGCTGGGCTGGAGGAGGTCACCGACGGGCGGATCCTCATCGGCGACCGCGACGTCACCGACGTCCCCTCCCGCGACCGCGACATCGCGATGGTCTTCCAGAACTACGCCCTCTACCCGCACATGACCGTGGCCGAGAACATGGGCTTCGCCCTGAAGATCGCCAAGGTCCCCGCCGCCGAACGCCGGGCCCGGGTCGAGGAGGCCGCCAAGATCCTGGACCTCACCGACTACCTCGACCGCAAACCCAAGGCCCTCTCCGGCGGCCAGCGCCAGCGCGTGGCCATGGGAAGGGCCATCGTGCGCTCCCCCCAGGTGTTCCTGATGGACGAGCCGCTGTCGAACCTGGACGCCAAGTTGCGGGTCCAAACCCGCACCCAGATCGCCTCCCTCACCCGCCGACTCGGGGTCACCACCGTCTACGTCACCCATGACCAGGTCGAGGCGATGACCATGGGCGACCGGGTGGCGGTGCTCAAGGACGGGCACCTCATGCAGGTCGACACCCCCCGGGCGCTCTACGATGCCCCGGCCACGGAGTTCGTCGCCGGGTTCATCGGCTCGCCGACCATGAACCTCTTCCGTGCCCCACTCACCGGCGGCACCGTACAGCTGGGCACGGTGAGGATTCCGCTGACCGATGCCCAGCGGAATGCGCTGACCGAGGCCAAGGTCACCATCGGCATCCGCCCCGAGGACCTCCACCCCGCCCCCGAAGGCGAAGGGCTGCCGATCGTGGCCGACGTCGTTGAGGAACTCGGCGCCGACGCTTTCGTCTACGGCCACCTCGCACCCGTCACCGCCGCCAACATGGTGGTGCCGGTGGACAACACCACCGGGGCCGAGGACGACCCGGGCGCCCACGAGTTCATCGTCCGCGTCGAGGGCCGCACCCCACCGGCACCCAACACCACAATTTGGGTCGTTCCGACCCTGGAGCACGTCCACCTCTTCGACGCCGCCACCGGCCGGCGTCTGCCCGACTAAGCCAGGCACAGGACCTGCCATCGGCACCCAGCGCCCGTGGAGCCGCCCGCTCTGTTCGACGGGCGGCTCCACCGATGCCGAGCGTCCCACCCGCGCTGACTCCTTCAAAAAATCGAATACGAACGTCCACCTCACCAACACACAGTGACAGCCCCAGCACGGCCACCAAAGGGTGGTCCACCCTGTACCGCCACCACATCGGCGTCGACATGGGCGGCACCATGATCAAGTACGCGGTCGAGGACACCGCCGACGGCACACCTATCACCCCGATTCTCCAACTGCCCACTCCCGTGCCCATCACCCCGCAGGCGGTCGCCGAGGTACTCGGAGTTCTGCTCCACCAGCTGTCCTCCCGGCCCCAGGCCCCACATCAGGAGGCCAACGTGGGGTGGCCCTGCCCACCATCGCCCGCGAGGGCGTGGCGCGTTCGGCCGCGAACATCGACAGCACCTGGATCGGCCTGGAGGTCGAGTGCTTCCTCACCGACCGGCTGGGCCGGCCCGTGCACGCGCTCAACGACGCCGACGCGGCCGGGCTGGCCGAGGTCCGCTACGGCGCCGGCCGCGGACCCGAGGGCCGCCCCGCCCGCGGCACCGTGCTGGTCCTGCTCCTGGGCACCGGGATTGGCTCGGCCCTGTTCGTCGACGGATGGCTGGTCCCGAACCTGGAACTGGGCCACCTGGAGTTCCTGCTCTCCCCCGACCTGATCGTCGTCGGGGGCGCGATCTCGGCCCGGCACGAGGACTTCCTCCCCCACCTGCACCTGGATACCCCCATCGTGCCCGCCCAGCTGTCCAACGCCGCCGGGATCATCGGCGCTGCCCGCCAATGCCTACTGCACGGCACCGCCCTTGCCGTAGCCGGATCACCGACCGCAGATCACCGAGCTCACGAGGTGGCCAGGTCCACCCCGCCTCAGCGGCTCATGCCCGCCACCCTTGCCCCTATCCCCCAGGAGACCCTACGGATGAAGATCGGAGTACTGACCAGCGGCGGGGACTGACCCGGACTCAACGCCGTGATCCGCGCCGCGGTGCTGCACGGGATCAAGACCTACGAGTACGAGTTCGTGGGCTTCCGCGACGGCTGGCGCGGGGTCGTGGACGGCGACACGATGGACCTGCCCCGCACTCGGGTCCGCGGCCTGGCCCGGGAGGACGGGACCATCCTGGGCACCTCCCGCACCCACCCCTACTCCGGTCCCGGCGGCGGACCCGGGAGCATCGGGGTGATGCTCGAACGCCACCACATCGACGCGATCGTGGCCACCGGCGGGGAGGGCACTCTCGCCGGGGCCGCACGGCTGGCCTGCCCGTGGTGGGGGTGCCCAAGACCATCGACAACGACCTGCAGGTCATCGACTACACCTTAGGTTTCGACACCGCCGTGTCCATCGTCACCCACGCCATGGACCGGCTGCGCACCACCGGGGAGTCCCACCACAGGTGCATGGTCGCCGAGGTCATGGGCCGCGACGTCGGGTGGATCGCCCTGCTCTCGGGGATGTCCGCCGGGGCCCACGCGGTGCTGATCCCGGAGCAGAAGGTCTCCATGGACCAGGTCTGCGCGTGGGTGCGGGAGGTCTACGACCGGGGCCGGTCCCCGCTGGTGGTCGTCGCCGAGGGCTTCGTCCCCGAGGATCACGAGGACGTGCTGGCGGGGAAGGGCACCGAGGCCGACGGCCCTCCCCGGCTGGGCGGGATCGGGGAGTACGTCACGCAGGAGATCGAGCGCCTCACCGGCATCGAGACCCGCAACACCACGCTCGGGCACATTCAGCGCGGGGGCGCCCCACGGGCTTCGACCGGGTGCTGGCCACCCGCTTCGGGATGGCCGTGGTCGACCTCGTGCACGAGAAGCAGTGGGGCCGGATGGTCGCCATCCGCGGCACGGACATGGTCCGCATCGACTTCGCCGAGGCGCTCGAGGGGCTCAAGACCGTCCTCCAGCACCGCTGGGACGAGGCCAAAGTCCTCTTCGGCCGCTGAGAGTAACCGTGCACGTCCACCCCGGAGCACCAGTGCGACCCCTCCCCCTTCTCTGATCCCTTATCCCTCAGTACTGACGACATGAAGCCCCCATGCGACGAGCAAAGATCGTGGCCACGATAGGCCCGGCCATCTCCTCGTACGAGAACCTCTCCGAGGCGATCCGGACCGGCATGAACGTGGCCCGGCTCAACATGAGCCACGGCGACCGCTCCGTGCACGACACCTCCTACGAGAACCTGCGGCGCGCCTCGGCGGAGCCGGGGCGACGGCCGCGATCCTCGCGGACCTCCAGAGACCCAAGATCCGGCTCGCCCGCTTCGCGGACGGCCCGCACGAGCTGCTCCCCGGCGTTGAGAACCGCGACGTCCGGCGGGCGGGCAATGGCTTCAACCTGATCCCAAAGCTTTTCCATGTTCTCGTAGGTGCGCAGGTCCGCCCGCACTGGGTAAACGGTCGCGCCAAGCGCACGCAGTTGCTCAGCGACGGTATCGATCGAGTCGCTGCGTCCGGTGCCGATGATGTCGTAGCCGCGAGTGGCCAGCTCGCGGGCGATGTCGGTGCCGATGCCGTTGGAGGCGCCGGTGATGAAGGCCAGAGGCCGGGTGCGGGTGGAAGGCGTGGGCACGGTGATTCCCTTCACGATGACGGTGGTTCAGGGCACGCTGGAGCCCCTAGACCGCGGGTGCGGCCGGGGCGGGGGTGAGGGTGGTCCGTGCTACGGGGTCGCGGTGGGCGGCTGATTGGCTGCAGCGTTGGTCACTGACGGATCGCTGTGCTCGGAGCTCCAGCTGGCGAGGATGCGCGGCTTCTCCAGGTCGGTGGATGACGCCCTCGGAAGCGCTGGTGAGCCGACCCTGCTCTAGGTGTCTGCCCGCACCCCGCGGTGCACGCGGCGCGCACCCCAGGCCGTGAGGCCGATGCAGAACAGCGCGCCCACCCCGAGTGCCGCGGCGCGGATCCGCTGGCCGGTGATCATCGAGTCCGTCACCCCGCTGTCCCCGTAGGAGCCGGGCTCGCCCGTCTCCACGGCCGTCAGGTGACCGTTCTGCTCCGCGAGCAAGGCGTCCACCTCCCGCGGGAAGTCGGAGTCCTGGACACCCGTCTGGGTGCCGCGGAACGTGATCTGGTTCCCCTCGGTCTTCTTGACTGGATCGTCGAGCCGGTTGTCGAACAGGTAGCGTTCGGTCAGCTCGTTCTTGGGCATGATGCCCGCGTAGATCCCGTTGTAGTCCTGGGTCACGAGGTCCTTGGTGAGCGTCTGGTACGTCCCGGAGACGACCATCGACTCCCCCGCCCACTCCTCCAGCCGGGAGGCCTTGTCGAAGGACAACGCCGAGGCCAACCCCAGCGCCAGGGTCATGACTGCCCCCAGCAGCACGATGAGGACGATCCACCATCCTCGGGCACCACCGGGTCGTGTCTCCTGGTCGTGCTCGTCGAAATCGATGAGTTCCTGGGTGTCGTGGCCCACGGTATGACTTCTCCTGGCTGGTGGGGGGTGATCAGCTTCGGATCTCGGCGCCGTGCTCGCGGTGGGCGGCACTCACGGCGTCCTGGCGGGCTTCGGAGGCCTCGTCCGCGGTGAGGGTGCGGTCCGCAGCCCGGAACCGCAGGGCGATCGCCACGGACTTCTTGCCCTCGGGGATGCCCTTGCCCGCATACACGTCGAAGACCTCGGCGGACTCGAGCAGCTCGCCCGCACCGCGGCGCACTGTGGCCAGCAGGTCCGCGGCGGGGACGTCCGCGTCCACCACGAGTGCGACGTCCTGGGTGGCCGCGGGGTAACCCGAGATCGCCTGCGCGGTGACCGCCGAGGCCTCACGATCGAGCAGCGCCGAGAGGTCGAGTTCCACGGCGCACGTGCGCTCGGGCAGACCCTGGGCCGCGACGAGCTTGGGGTGCAGCTCTCCCGCCATACCGATCACGGCGCCGTCCTGAGTGCTCAGCTGCGCAGTGCGCCCGGGGTGGAACGCGTGATGCGAGCCCTGGGTGACCCTCAGCTCCACGCCCACGCTGCGTGCGGCGAGCACGGCGACGTCGAGCGCGTCCTGCCAGTCCAGGGTGCGCGGCGCAACCCACGGGCCTGCAGCGGCGTCGTGCCCCGTGAGCACCGCGGCGAGCCTGCGCGGCTGGTCGGGGACGGCGGCGTCGAGCCGTTCGAGCTCCGGAGCGGCCGGGCGCACGCCGAGCGGCGGGATGGGCTGGGTGTCCGGGGTGTAGCCGTCCGCGAGGAACACGTGGCCCATCTCGTAGAGGGCCAGGTCCCGCAGTCCGCGCGAGTGGTTGCGCTTGAGCACCTCGAGCAGCCCGGGCAGGATGCTCACCCGCAGCAGGGACTGGGCCTCGCTGATGGGGTTCGCGAGCTTGATCGACGCCACGTGCTCACCGTCCGCGCTGCCCCACAGGTCGTTGTCCGCCTGGGACACGAACGGGTAGCTGAGCACCTCGGTGAGCCCGGCGGCCGCGAGCGTATTGGCCACGCGGCGTCGTGCGGCCTGCGAGCGCGTGAAGCCGCGCCCGGGAGGCGCCACGGGAAGGCGATCGGGGATCTTGTCGTAGCCGTCCAGACGCGCGACCTCCTCGACGAGGTCCTCCTTCTCGAGCAGATCCGGGCGCCACGACGGCGGGACCACGGTCCAGCCGTCCGCGGTCTCCGTGACCTCGGCACCGATGGCCACGAGGCTGCGCTCGACGACCTCTGGAGAGTAGTCCACTCCAACGCGCGCCGCAGGGTAGCCCGCGGGCAGCTCGATCGCGGCGGGGCGGTCCGTGTGGTCCACGTCCGTGACCCGCCCGGAGTCCGTGCCGCCGGCCAGCTCCACGAGGAGGTCGACGACGCGCTGCGCAGCAACCGGCGCGAGCTGCGGGTCCACGCCGCGCTCGTATCGCTTGGACGCCTCCGAGGGAAGCTTGTGTCGGCGGGCGGTGCGGGCGATCGAGACCTCGTCGAAGCGCGCGGCCTCCACGAGCACGCGCGTGGTGTTCTCCCCGACCTCGGTCGCGGCGCCGCCCATGACGCCGGCGAGGCCCACGGGACCGGATTCGTCCGCGATCACGAGGTCCTCGGTGTTCAGCTCACGGGACTTGTCGTCCAGCGTGGTCAGCTTCTCGCCGGCCCGCGCACGGCGCACGGTAATCCCGCCCTGCAGGGTGTCCGCGTCGTAGTTATGGATCGGCTGGCCGTACTCGAGCATCACGTAGTTGGAGATGTCCACGGGCAGGCTCAGGGAGCGGATCCCGGCCAGGCGCAACCGCGACACGAGCCACTGCGGGGACGGGATGGATGGATCCACGTTCTCCACGATGCGCACCGCGAAGCGGTTGCACCCGGCGCGGCCGTGGATCGGGGCGTCGTCGGACACGGTCACGGGGAACCCGTCCTCGGTGGACGCGGGCACCCGCGGCGCGAGCTCCGCCACGGGATCCGTGAAAGGTGCGCGGACCGCGTGGCAGTACTCGCGGGCGATCCCGCGGATCGAGAACGCGTACCCGCGGTCCGGGGTCACGTTGACCTCCGCCGCCGAGTCGTAGAGACCCAGCAGCTCCAGGGCGTCGGAGCCGATCTCGGGGTTCAGCCCGATCCGAGACAGCACCAGGATGCCGTCGTGGTCGTCGCCAATGCCGAGCTCGCGCACGGAGGCGATCATGCCTGCCGAGATGTGGCCGTAGGTCTTGCGCGCGGAGATCCGGAAGTCACCCGGCAGCACCGCACCCGGAAGGGCGACGACCACCTTGTCACCCACCGAGAAGTTGTGGGCACCGCAAATGATTCCCTGGACGCCCGAGGGGTCGATGCCCTTGCCCGTCAGCGTCTGCTCATGGCCCTCCGGCACCACGCGCACAGAGCACCAGTTCACGGTCTTGCCGTTGGAGTGGGTCTCGGGCTCCATGGAGAGCACCTGGCCCACCACGATCGGACCGGAGAGGGAGTCGGAGGGGCGGTGGACGTCCTCCTCCTCAAGACCCACCTTCACGAGGGTGGCCAGGACGTCCTCCGCGGTGGCGTCCTCGGGAACGGGCGCGTACTCGCGCAGCCATGACAAAGGAACTCGCATTGCTCTAGATCTCCATCCCGAAGTGTTCGCTGAAACGGACGTCGCCCTCGACCATGTCGTGCATGTCCGGGACGTTGTTGCGGAACATCAGGGTCCGCTCGATGCCCATGCCGAACGCGAACCCCGAGTAGCGCTCGGGGTCGATCCCCGCGGCCCGCAGCACGTTGGGGTGCATCATGCCGCAGCCACCCCACTCAATCCACCGCGGTCCGCCCTTGGCGGTGGGGTGCCACACGTCCAGCTCCGCGGAGGGTTCGGTAAAGGGGAAGTAGTTGGGCCGCAACCGGATCGCGGCTTCCGGGCCGAACATGGTGCGCGCGAAGTGGGTGAGGGTGCCCTTGAGGTCCGCCATGGACAGCCCTTCGTCCACGGCGATGCCCTCCACCTGGTGGAACACCGGGGTGTGGGTCGCGTCCAGTTCATCCGTGCGGTAGGTCTTGCCCGGGCACACCACATACACCGGCAGCTCGCGCTCCAGCAGCGAGCGCATCTGCACCGGCGAGGTGTGGGTGCGCAGCACCAGGTGTGACGACGGCGGGTCCACGAAGAACGTGTCCTGCATCTGCCGCGCCGGGTGGTCCGGCTTGAAGTTCAGCGAGTCGAAGTTGAACCACTCGTGTTCGAGCTCCGGTCCCTCCGCGACCTCCCAGCCCATGCCCACGAAGATGTCCCCGATGTGGTCCATCAGGTTGGTCAGGGGGTGCCGTCCGCCCAGCCGACGACGCCGCGTGGCCGCCGTGACGTCCACCGCTTCCTCCACGAGGATGCGGGCATCCCTCTCCTCCTCGAGCACGGTGGCGCGTGCCGCGAGCGCCTTGTTCACGCGTCCGCGGGCCTGCCCCACCAGCTTGCCCGCGGTGGCCTTGGCGGCCTTGTCCAGCCCACCGATCGCACGGTTGGCCAGCGCCAGCGGGGATTTCTCCCCCGTGTGGGCCAGGCGAACGGTCTTCAGCTCGGAGAGGTCGGCGGCGGCCTCGATCTCACGCAGTGCGTGCTCGAGGGCGGCCGTCACCCCGGCCTCGTCGGTGGGGTCCACCGCGGCGGACGGTGTGGTCTCGGACATGGTTTCTCGCGTTCCTACTGGCGGACGGTGTTCTCACGAGCTCGCTCCCCCGGTGGGTGAGCCGCTTTTCGTGCAAATGCCCGCAGCGTGGCCGGTGCGGGCAGGGTCAGTCTAGTGGAGGACCCATGGCGTCCGCTGACCCGGCGGGGTCATGGGGCGAGCTGTCCCAGCAATGCCCGCACGATCGGAAGGTCCGCCGGGATCCACGGCAAGGCCAGTAGGGCGTCGGGGTCGCTCGACGGAACCCACCGCACGGCTAGGTGATCGGTGCCCACCACGGGTGTATCCGCAGTGGTTCCGGTCCACACTCGCATCGCGGCCTTCTCGGACAGTGGCCATCCCTGAGCATGGGGGCCTGAGATTTCAGCCAGAAGCTCCACCCGCACCGACAGCTCCTCCGCGCATTCGCGCACGAGTGCGTCCTCGGCGCTCTCCTCCGGTTCCTGCTTGCCGCCCGGGAATTCCCACAGCCCGCGCAATGTCTCGGGGTAGGCGCGCTGGGCGGCGAGGAACGCGGTGGGGTGATGTGCGTCGTCGAGCAGGGCCACCCCGACCACCTGGGTCCGGAAGCGCGCGGGGAGATCGGAAGTCATGGTGTTCAGTGTGTCACCGACAATTCGGACAGCGCGGAGAGAGAAGCGTCAGCGATCGAAAATCCGGCGCTGGGCTTGCGCCGATGCATACAGACACACGGTCGCGGCGGTGGCCACGTTGAGCGATTCGGCGGCCCCGTACAGCGGCACCGCCACAGACAGATCCGCGGCCGCGACCTCCGCTTCCGACAGTCCCTGCGCCTCATTACCGAACAGCCACGCGGTGGGCTGCTCGAGGGGATACGCCACGTCCCCCGAAGAAATGCCCGCGGCGCGCAGCATCGCGGCGTCGGCCAGCTCGGAGACCGTCATGGAGGCATAACCGTCCGCGGCGAGCACACCCATGCCGTGCTCACGAGCCGCCGCGACGACCGCGGCGAGTTCCATGCCCGTGAACACCGGGACGTGGAACAGCGACCCCGCAGAGGAGCGCACGGATTTCGGGTTGAACGGGTCCACGGTGCCGGGAGTGCACAGCACGGCATCTGCGCCGGCGGCGTCCGCGGTACGGATCACGGTGCCGGCGTTACCCGGGTCCTGCACCCGGACCAGCATGCCCACCAGGCGTGCGGCACCGAGGGCGCGAGCGGCGTCGTCAGAGGAGCCCGATGCCTCAGACGCGTCCAAAGCAGAGGAAGGGAAGCGGCACACCGCCAGCATCCCCTGCGGCGTGACCGCATCGGTCATGGCCGCGAGTACCTCCGGGGTGACCGCCCGGACGAACGCGTCACCGCGGTCGGCGACCGCGGCAAGATCCGCAGCGATCCCCGGATGCCGGTCGAGCTCCTGCAGGGTCACATACACGGCATCGAGCCTCGGCAACCCGGGAGCGGGAGAATCCGCGAGCGCGAGACGGACCGCCTCGCGCACGTTCTGCGGACCCTCGGCGCGGAACAATCCGCGCTTGGAACGCATCGAGCGCCTGGTCAACGCGGTCACGTCCTTGACCCGATCGGCTCGGGGGTTGGACAGCAACCGGTCTTCCAGGCGCTCGACGAACGTCACAGCGGCACTCAGGCGGCGGTGCGGGGCGCGGAGGTGTCCTCCGGCAGGGCGTCCTTGGCCACGCGGACCAGAGTCGCGAACGCGTTCTCGTCGCTCACGGCCAGCTCGGCCAGCATGCGACGGTCCACCTCGACCTCAGCGGCCTTCAGGCCCTGGATGAAGCGGTTGTAGGTCAGACCGTTCGCGCGGGCGGCGGCGTTGATGCGCTGGATCCACAGCCGACGGAAGTCGCCCTTCTTCTTGCGACGGTCGTTGTAGGAGTAGGTGTACGAGTGGAGCATCTGCTCCTTGGCCTTGCGGTACAACCGGGACCGCTGACCGCGGTAGCCCGAGGCCTTCTCCAGAACTTCACGACGCTTCTTGTGGGCATTGACCGCCCGCTTCACACGTGCCACGTGCGTACTCCTAACGATTCGGTTCCGACCCCTGCCGGAACATGACTACCCGCCGCGCAAACGCGGCGCTGACGAAATGGAAGAGGAAGGGCCTACTTGGCCAGCATCCGCTTGATGGCCTTGGCCTCACCCGGGGTGGAGACGATCTGGTCGCCCGCGAGACGGCGGGTCAGACGCGAGGACTTGTGTTCCAGGTAGTGGCGGCGGTTGGCCTGCTGGCGCTTGACCTTGCCCGAACCGGTGAGCTTGAAACGCTTCTTGGCACCGCTGTGGGTCTTCATCTTCGGCATGGTGACCGTCTCCTTTTACATCGACCGGTGGGGCACACCGGTGGGTCGCGGCACACGGCCGCGACCATGCTGGTGTCGGGCGATCACACGCCCAACGCTGTCAATTCCTGTGCCGCGATTACTTCTTGGCGGGCCCGGGCTTGAACGCCCCGGGCTTCGGTGCCGCGGGCTTGGCCGCCGCGCTCGGCTTCGCGGGTGCGGGCTTCGCACTCGGCTTCGCGCTTGCAGCGGGCTTGGGGCTCGCTGCGGGCTTGGGTGACGACGCCGATGCGGTACCCGCCTGCGCCGCCGCCGGCTTGGCCGCTGCGACCTTGGCGTCCGCGGTGGCCTGCTGTGCAGAAGCCTCGGGCTGCGCCGGAGCCTGGGTGGCTTCGGTACCGGACGCCGGCGCCACGGTCTCCTGGACCTTGTCCTCCGCCGCGATGGGAGCGCTCTGCGAGCTCTCCGCCTGCACGGTGGCCGCCTGACGCAGTTCCGCCGGGAACGCGTCCCCGATGGACTGGGTCACGGACTCGGCATTAGAGGTGTCCACCCGCTGCTTGCGCTGGTTCTCGGACTGCGACGTCTCCCGCTGCTTCTGCTTGCGGGCCTCAGCGCGAGCCTCCGCCTTGTTCTTGAGCGGACCGATGACCATGACCATGTTGCGACCGTCCACGCGGGGCGCGGTCTCCACGACACCGACCTCGGCGACGTCTTCCGCGAGCCGCTCGAGCAGGCGCACGCCCATCGCGGGGCGCTGCTGCTCACGACCGCGGAACTGGATCATGGCCTTGACCTTGTCCCCCGCGGAGAGGAAGCGCTTGGCGTGACCCACCTTGGTCTCGTAGTCGTGCGTGTCGATCTTCAACCGGAAACGCACTTCCTTGAGCACCGTGTTGGCCTGGTTCTTGCGCGCCTCACGAGCCTTGACCGCAGCTTCGTACTTGTACTTGCCGAAGTCCATGAGCTTGGCCACGGGGGGCTTGGCGTTGGGTGCGACCTCGACCAGATCGAGATCCGATTCTCGGGCCAGCCGCAGCGCGTCCTGCACGCGAACGATGCCGACCTGCTCACCGCCAGGTCCGACCAAGCGGACTTCCGGGACACGGATTCTGTCATTGATACGTGGATCGCTAATGCCAAGCTCCTGAGTTCGTGGGTTTCCCCGTGGTTGGGTCCTGGGCCACAACAAAAAACCTCCGCTGCGGCACGCGCGAGCGGAGGTGAGAACCACACAGAGACCAAGACGACACGACCGTCATGAAAACGGCGTGGTCGTTCGGTCACGAACCCGGGCACCTGGTGCCGAGTGATCGCGTCACTCGGCGGGCGGCGGCGGGTGGGAGTCATCTCCGCTTGCACACTGTCCACCAATATAACGCATGCGGGGGCGTCGGGGCCAGTTGAGGGACGGCCCCACGCCGGGCGAGGTCGCTGTTCTACAGTGGTCCCATGTCCGAGCAGCCGCGCTCCGAGCGCTTCGAATTCACCGACACCGCATCGTCCCAGGGTCCCGCCCACGCTCACGACGCCGCCCACGACCACGGCGCCTCCGATCTCGGTGCACTGCCCGACGAGACCCTCGCCGAGGTGAACAACCAGATGCGTGACATCGCCGAGGTCCCCGCGGTCGAGGTCATCACGACCGCCGCGGTCCATCTAATGAGCGCCGCCGCCGTGAAGTGCGGCCTGGCCGCGGAGGAGAACGCCGAGGAACTCAAGGACCTGGACGAGGCGCGCAAGCTCATCATCGCCCTGGCAGGTCTGATCACCGCTGCCGCCCCCGAAATCGGCTCCCAGCACGCCGGCCCGTTGCGCGACGGCCTCAAGTCCCTCCAGCTCGCGTTCCGCGAGGCCTCCCCGTTCCCCGACGCCCCCGGCGCCGGACCCGGCGAGAAGTTCACGGGCCCGGTCTACGGCTGAGCGTCAGCCCCGTTGAAGCCCTTTTAAGGAACGCGGCGCGCGACCGGTGGTCGTGCGCCGCGTTCCTCTTGGTGACGTCAGACGGCGACGTCACGCTGTGATCTCATGCAGTGACCTCACGCGGTGAGCCGGACCTCGATCGAATCCACCGCCTCCGCCATGACGGGCTGGGCCGCGAGCTGCTGTTGGTAATGCCCCACTACTGCCTGTACCTCGTCGGCGGACAGCCCCACCCGCAGCTGCAGGGTGACCGTGAGCTCCGGGCCCTCGCCCCCACCGCGTAACGTGGCGCCGTCGGACCGCGCGGCATTCACACCGCGACCCGGGCCGGCGAGCGCCGCCACGATCTCCGAGCGCCCGAGTGCCGCGCGCGTGACGGCGTCGTCCACCGCGACATCCCGGTACGACGGCGTCCACTCGTGTCCCTGCGCCACGGCCCACAGGGCGGGGCGCCGGACCACGAAGGCCGGATCCGCCCCCGGATCCACGACAAGCAGCGCGGAGCCGTCTTGCACCGCGGACAGCGCGGCGCGGCGGATGTCCGCGGCGACCGGTCGGGCCCGGGCGTTCCATGCGGTCAGTGCACTGGTGGACGTGAACACCGGCAGGGCCTTGCGGCCGTCGGCGGCCTGCAAGCTCACGAGGGCCATGTCCGCTTCCTTGTCGGAGACCAGGCCGTCCTCGGTGATGTGGGACTGGGACACCTGCGCCACAATGGGCACGAACACCCGGATCCCGGCGAGCGCGGCCACGACCTCCTCCTCGCCCACTGTCCCCGCGCGCCATGCGTCAAGTGCGCAGGCGACATTCGGATCCGCGGTGCCGGGGTCGTCGGGAAACTGGTGGGTGTGGCTCGTACCCTCCCCCAAATTGCGACCCTCCCACGACTGACCGCCGGTGTCTGTGGAGCCACCGGCCGAGCGCAGCTGGGCGGCGATGTGCGCGGGAAGGACGCGTGCGCTGGGGCCGGAAACGGCGTGGTCACCGCGCCCGGAGGGCGGGTGCGCTTCGCGTCCGGGCCCGCGATCCGCGCGGTGCTCAGGCACTCGGGCGACCGGCGACGTCCAGGGCCTGCGCGAGCGTGAACTTGCCGGCGTAGAGCGCCTTGCCCACGATCGCGCCCTCGATGCCGGCGGGGACGAGCTCGCGCAGCGCAGCGAGGTCCTCGAGGGACGAAATTCCGCCCGAGGCCACCACGGGCTTGTCCGTGCGGCGGGCAACCTCGGCCAGCAGCTCGGTGTTGGGCCCGCGCAGCGTGCCGTCCTTGGTCACGTCGGTGACCACGTACCGCGCGCAGCCGTCGGCCTCGAGGCGCTCCAGCACCTCCCACAGGTCGCCGCCGTCCTTGGTCCAGCCGCGCGCGGCGAGCGTGGTGCCGCGCACGTCCAGACCCACGGCGATCCTGTCCCCGTGCTCGGCGATCACGCGATGCGTCCACTCGGGGTTCTCGAGCGCCGCCGTGCCCAGGTTAATGCGCGCGGGGTCCAGGGTCAGGACGCGCTCGAGGGACTCGTCGTCCCGGATCCCGCCGGACATCTCGATCTTGAGGTCGAGGTTCGCGGCCACGCGGCGCAGGACCTCGATGTTGTCACCGCGACCGAACGCGGCGTCGAGGTCCACGAGGTGCAACCATTCGGCGCCCGCGTCCCGCCACGCGAGGGCGGCCTCGAGCGGATCGCCGTAGCCGGTCTCGGAGCCGGCCTCCCCCTGGACCAGGCGCACGGCCTGTCCGCCTTGCACGTCCACCGCGGGCAGCAGTTCCAAACGGCGTTCGGTGGTCTCGGTCATGTCTCTCCTCACGTGGCGCCCGCGGGCGCCGTGGTGGTCCGGTGGTTGATTGGATTGTCGCGGTGCGGCGCACGCCCCGTACCCGTTGACGACGGCACTACGCCCGGTTCACACGCTCGTGAACCACGAGTAGCCCCCGTAGCCGATCAACACGAGGGCCACAAACGCGAGCAACACCACGCTCCACAGCGGCTTGCGCTGTTGATGGAAGGAGATCGCCCCGCCCACGAAGAACGCCCCCGCCACGAGCAGCAGCACCGATGCGGTCATGCCGGGGCCCCCGAACTCGGTGCGGGGATGCGCCCGGCCATGCGTCCGGTGCGCGGCAACGTGGACAGCCAGTTGCGCAGCAGGGCGATCCCCGCCGCGGAGGACTTCTCGGGGTGGAACTGGGTGGCGCTCAACGGACCGTTCTCCACGGCGGCCACGAAGGGCGCCCCGTGCTCGGACCAGGTGACGCCCGGGGGCACCATGTGCTCGATGCTCTGGTCGAATTCCCACTCCCGCACCCCGTAGGAGTGCACAAAGTAGAACCGCTCGTCCTCAATGCCGCGGAACAGTACCGAGCCCTCCGGCGGGCGCACCTCATTCCAGCCCATGTGCGGGACCACCGGAGCGTCGAGGCGTTCCACGGTCCCCGGCCACTGTGCCAGTCCCTCGGACTCGTGACCGTGTTCCACGCCGCGGTCGAACATGACCTGTAGGCCCACGCAGATCCCCAGCACCGGACGGCCACCGCTCAACCGGCGATCGATGAGCCGCGGGGCGTCCACCGCGCGCAATCCCTCCATGACGGCCGCGAAGGCTCCCACGCCCGGGACCACGAGACCGTCCGCGTCCATGACGTCGCGCGGATCGGCGCTCAGCACCACCCGCGCGCCGGCCTCCTCGAGGGCGCGCACGGCAGAGCGCACATTGCCCGCGCCGTAGTCCAGGACGACAACGCTCGGCGCCTCCGTCATGTTCTGCTCCGCCCCGCTCACAGGGCGCCCTTGGTGGACGGGACCACGCCGGCCATGCGGGCGTCGGGCTCCACGGCTTCGCGTAACGCCCGCGCAAGCGCCTTGAACTGGGCCTCGGCAATGTGGTGCGGATCACGGCCGCGGATCACTTCCACGTGCAGGCACAACTGGGCGTGGTAGGCCAGGGACTCGAAGACGTGGCGGGTCATCGACCCGGTGAAGTGACCACCGATCAAGTGGTATTGCTGGCCCTCCGGTTCACCCGTGTGCACCACGTAGGGCCGCCCGGACACGTCCACCACGGCGGACGCGAGTGCCTCGTCGAGCGGCACGGTGGCCTGCCCGAAACGGCGGATCCCCCGCTTGTCCCCGAGTCCCTGGCGCAGCGCATCACCCAGGACGATCGCTGTGTCCTCGACCGTGTGGTGGACGTCGATGTCCGTGTCCCCGTGGGCCTGGATGTCCAGGTCGATCAGGGAGTGCTTGGACAGTGCCGTGAGCATGTGGTTGTAGAACGGCACCGTGGTCTCGATCGAGGACGTACCCGTCCCGTCCAGGTCCAGGCTCACGCGCACGCTGGATTCACTGGTCACGCGTTCCACCGTGGCGGTGCGGTGGTTCTCGACTGCGCTCATGAAAGACGACATCTCCTCGGGGACGGCGCCCGGCGACGGCTCGGCGGGCGGGTCCAGTCTAGATGGCTGGGGTGGGACCATGGGGCCGCGGCCCGACCGGTCCCACGGTTCGAGACGAGCCGGGCCGGCTCAGAATCTTGGCCCGGACGGTCCGGCTCAGGACCGGGCGAGGTAGGACTCCACGGCCTCGAGAAACGCGGTGGTCTCCGCTTCCGTCCCGGCGGTGACCCGTAGGTGGCCGGGGATCCCCACGTCCCGCACGAGGACGCCCTGGTCGAGCAGACCCTGCCACATGGCGTGGGCGTCCCCGCCGCACTCGAAGAACACGAAGTTGGAATCGGATTCGGCGGGGGTCAGGCCCAGTCTCTTGAGCTCGTCCACGATCCGGTCGCGCTGCAGTTTGATGTCCTCGACCGTGCCGAGCAGTGTCTCGTGGTGTTCGAGTGCGGCCAGTGCGGTCGCCTGGGTCACCGAGGACAGGTGGTACGGCAAGCGCACGAGGCGGATAGCGTCCGCGACGGAGCGGTCCGCGGCGAAGTACCCGAGCCGTGCACCCGCTAACGCGAACGCCTTGCTCATGGTGCGCGTGACGATGAGCCGGGGACGGCCGGGAAGCAGGGTTAGCGCCGAGGGGGTTCCGAAGCGCGCGAACTCGGCGTAGGCCTCGTCCACGACGACGATGGTGTTGCGGTCCTCCCCCGCCTCGTACACGGCCTCGACGACATCCAGTCCGAGCGCGGTCCCGGTGGGGTTGTTGGGCGAGCACAGGAACACGATGTTCGGGGCGTGCTCCCCCACCTGGCGAGCCGCCGACTCCGCGGACAGGGAGAAGTCCGCGGCGCGCTCCCCCGCGATGAACCGCGTTCCGGTCCCGAGGGCGAGCAACGGGTACATCGAGTACGTGGGGACGAAGCTCAACACGGAGCGCTCCGGCCCACCGAAGGCCTGCAGGATCTGCTGCAGGATCTCGTTGGACCCGTTGGCGGCCCACAGATTGTCCTCGGTCAGCTCGTGACCTAGATAGGACGCTAGGGTGGTCCGCAGATTGGTGAAGTCCCGGTCCGGGTAGCGGTTCAGGGACGCCGCGGCATCGGTAACGCGCCGCGTGATGGCCCGAACCACGGGCTCGGGAACCGGATGGGTGTTCTCGTTGGTGTTCAGTGCGACACGGACTTCCAGCTGGGGAGCACCGTAGGGAGACAGGCCCCGCAGGTCGTCGCGCAGCGGAAGGGCTTCGAGGGAATCATCACGAGAATTCACCAGACCAGTCTATGGACTCGGCGCATATCCGGTCACACGACGTCTCACGGTGTGTCGATTCCCGGACCAGTCGTGACACCGCCCGGAGCTTGTCGGCGCACCAGGAGTCGCTCACTTGGCACCGACGGATCACGTCACCGACGGGTCACCGTCAGCGGGACGGGACCTCCAGGACCTGACCCGTGTGCAGGGTGGAGGACGTCAGACCGTTGAGCTCGGCGATGTCGTTCATGACCTCGCGGGTGTCCCGCTGCGGGTCCGCGACGGCGGCGATCTCCCACAGGGTCTGGTTCGCCTGCACCGTGACACCGTGGGTCACGGGCGCCCCCGCCGGTTCCGTGGATGCCTTGACCGTGGGCGGCAGCAGGAAGACAGCGGCGACCACCAACAGGGCCGCCGCTCCCGTGACGAAGGGCAGCCCGATCAGGAAGAACCGGCCGCGGCGGGTGAGCTGCAGCGGCGAGCGAGCGGCGCGCGGGGCGGCCTGGACGGACGCGGCGCGGGCCGACGTACGAGCGCGCACGGCGGCGGAGGACGCAGCCGTGGCGGAACGAACGGATCGCGACAAGGTGAGAGCGGTCATGGCTACCTCCTGGTGATCTGACCGGATCCACCCGAAGGTGGCGGTGTTCGAACGCGGAGCGTATTTAGAACACATTTTCGAATCTCTACCCACAGTTCTAGCACGGGTGTACGAATGCTGTCGAGGACCTTTTCGAACACATATTTGAACCCGGGGACGCGCGCGGGTTAAGCTCGAGGTCACACAGGAGTTAGTTGACCCCACGTCTCCGACACGCATAAGCGGCCTCCGCAGCCCACCGCAGGGTGTGCACAGCGTGGACGGTGAAAGGACCCCGCACGTGAGCACTTCTTCCCCGAATCAGCAGGCGTCCGACCGACGCCCGCGCACGCTCACCCCTCGACAAGCACGAATCCTCGGTGCCGTGCAGCGCTGCATCACCACGCGCGGCTACCCGCCGTCCATGCGTGAGATCGGTGACACCGTGGGTCTGGCGTCCCTGTCCAGCGTGACCCATCAGCTCGGCCAGCTCGAGAAGTGGGGCTACCTGCGCCGGGATCCGCGCCGACCCCGCGCCATGGAGGTCCTGCGCCCGTTGAGCGCGGAGGAACTCGACCGCCACCTGGGGCCGGCCGACGAGCCCGCGGGTTCCGTGGAATCCTTGGCGACCCGCGCATCGGGCGCCGCGTCCCCCGCGGTGCACACCATGGGCGACCTGCCCGCCGCGGATGACGACGACGCCATGGTCCCCGTACCGCTCGTGGGGCGCATCGCCGCCGGTGGCCCCATCACCGCCGAACAATCGGTCGAGGAGGTCTACTCCCTGCCACGGCAGTTCGTGGGTCACGGCCAGTTGTTCATGCTCAAGGTCTCCGGGGACTCCATGATCGACGCAGCCATCTGCGACGGCGACTGGGTCGTGGTGCGCCAACAGAACTCCGCGCAGAACGGGGACGTCGTGGCTGCCCTGCTGGACGACGAAGCGACCATCAAGACCTTCCGCCAGCGCGACGGCCACACGTGGCTGCTGCCCCAGAACACCCGCTACGAACCCATCCTGGGTGATCACGCGACCGTGATGGGAAAGGTCGTCTCGGTCTTCCGCTCCCTGTAGCTCGCCCTCCGAACGGTTCCGGGTCCCGCGCGTCGCGTCACGCGGGACCCGGCGGCGTGCACCGCCTCGGAACCGCCCGTGCTCGCGCTCCGGACCACGGACCCGCGCTCACAGGGCTGCGGCGCGCGCCGTAACACCGTGCGCCGACCCGCGCATGATCCGGCGGGGAGCACGGAGGCACTCAACGCGCGTCTCCCTAGACGGCACCACGGATGTGAGCACAGCGACGTCGAACGCTCAGGAGCGCGCCAATCGCTCTAACGCCCCGAGAACGGTCGAGCGGTCCGTGGTGGGCCACAGCGGCGGGAGGGACTGGGCCAGGAAGGACCCGTAGCGCGCCGTGGCGAGCCGCGAGTCCAGCACGGCGACGACGCCCTTGTCCCCGCTCGCACGGATCAGTCGGCCGGCGCCCTGCGCCAGGCGCACCGCGGCGTGGGTGGCCGAGACCGACATGAACCCGTTGCCGCCTGCCCGTTCGGCCGCGCGTGTACGGGCGGTGCCCAGGGGATCGTCCGGGCGCGGGAACGGGATCCGGTCGATCACGACCAGTCGGCATGACTGTCCCGGCACGTCCACTCCCTGCCACAGGCTCATGGTTCCGAACAGGCTCGCTGAGGGATCGTCGGTGAACTCCTTGACCAGGGACGGCAGGGAGGCGTCCCCCTGGCACAGGATGGGCAGCTCTGTACGATCGCGCAACGCCTCCGCCGCGTCCTCCGCGGCCCGGCGGGACGAGAACAGACCGAGCGCGCCGCCGCCCGAGGCCTCGAGCAGCCCGAGCAGTTCCTCGAGTTGCTCCTCCGAGACGCCACGGCCGGGTTTCGCGAGGTGCTTGGCCACGTAGAGGATGCCCTGGCGGCGGTAGTCGAAGGGGCTGCCCACGTCCACGCCCCGCCACGCGGGGGACCCCGGGCCCTGCAGGCCGAGAGCCCCGGCCGTGGACGAGAACGATGACCCCACGGCCAGGGTCGCCGAGGTCAGCACGACCGTGCGCCCGTCGAACAACCCCTCCCGCAGGGGCCCCGCGACGCTGAGCGGCGCGATGTTCAGGGTCGCCGGTTCGCCTTCGGACGCTCCCACGTATCCCTCGGTGGGCGACCAGCGACCCACGCGGGAGATCCACAGGACGTCATGGGCGGTGTCCGCCGACAGCATGCGCTCGGCGGTGTCCAGCAGCTCGGACAATCGTGAGCGGGCCGCGTGACGTGCCGCGTCCTCGCCCTTGGAATCGCCCTTGGTGTCACTGAGCCCCGTGCGCGCGGCATCCTGAACGCCACCGACCGCGTAGACCTGCTCCTCAGTGAAGCCTCGTGGCAAGAGTCCGGACGGGTCGGGGTCGAAGGCGAGATCGAAGGCCTGCGCGGCCTTCTCGAGTGCATCGCTCGACGCCGCGGTGTGCTTGCGCACGGCCGTGGCCGCCGCTCGTATCGCGGCGGCGGACAGCGACGCGGTCACGGCACCCGTGACCCGGTCCCGCAGCTCATGGGCCTCGTCAACGATCACGACGTCGTGCTCGGGCAGGACCGCGAGCCCCTCGAACGCGTTGATCGCGAGCAGCGCGTGGTTGGTGATCACCACGTCCGCCTCGCCGGCCTCGGCCCGGGCGCGCTCGGCGAAGCACTCCTCCACGAGGGGGCACTTGCGCCCCAGGCACTCCTTAGCGGTCACGGAGACCTGCCGCCACGCGGCGTCCGTGACACCCGGCTGGACGTCGTCCCGGTCCCCGGTCTCGGTGGTCTCGACCCATTCCCGCAACCGCAGCACCTGCTGGGCCAAGCCACCGAGGGGGCGATCCGCGCCCCCTGCGGCGGGTCCCGAACCGGGGACGTCGAACAGGGCGCCGTCGTCGTCCGGGTAGCCGCCCTCGACCTTGTGCAGGCACGCGTAGTTGGAGCGGCCCTTGAGCAGCGCGACGACGGGGCGGTCGTCCAGTTCGTCCTCGAGCGCGTCGAGCAAGCGGGGGACGTCCCGGCCCGTGATCTGGGACTGCAGGGCCAGCGTGGCCGTGGCCACGACCACGGGCTTGTCCGCGGTGCGGGCGTGACGCAGGGCCGGGACGAGGTATGCGAGCGACTTACCCGTACCGGTCCCTGCCTGGACCAACAGATGCCGGCCGGTCTCGAGGGCCTCGGCGACCTTGGCCGCCATGAACCGCTGTCCCTCCCGGCGCTGCCCGCCCAGCGCGGTCACGGCGGAGTCGAGGAGCTCGAGCGTGTCCACCGCGCCGGGCAGCGTTTCGGGGCGGACGTCCGAGAGGTCGTGCCCCGCTTCGTCGACGAACGATGCGCTCATGCTCCGGCGGGATCCTCCGCGGTGGGCGCGGCGGCCGGGCTCCCGGGCTCCGCCACGCGGTAGGGCTCGAGTTCGCCCACGAGTTCCTCGCGAACGCGCACACGCAACCGCGTGCCCTCGGGAGTGTGTTCCGTGCGCAGGATCTCGGCATCCTGGGCGTGCAGCCGGGAGACCACCTCGCCGTGAACGTAGGGCACGAGCAGTTCCATGTCGTGGTTTGGGCGCGGAATAGCGGAGGAGATCAACCGCTGCAATTCCTCGATGCCCTCTCCCGTGCGCGCCGACACGGCCACCGACGGGTGCTCGTGATTGCGCAAACGGCCCAGCACCACGGGATCCGCGATGTCGGCCTTGTTCAGGGCCACGATCTCCGGGATGTCATTGGCCCCCACGTCCGTAAGGACGTCCCGTACGGCCTTGAGCTGACCCTCCGGATCCGGGTGGGAGGCATCCACCACGTGCACGATGACGTCCGCGTCCGCGACCTCTTCCAGGGTGGAGCGGAAGGCCTCGACCAACTGGGTGGGCAGCGAGCGCACGAAGCCCACGGTGTCCGCGAGCGTGTAGCCGATCCCGTCCGGGGTCTCGGCCTTGCGGACCGTGGGATCCAGCGTGGCGAACAGCGCGTTCTCCACGAGGACCCCGGCATCCGTCAACCGGTTGAGCAGAGACGACTTACCCGCGTTGGTGTACCCCGCGATCGCGACCGAGGGCACGGAATGACGCTTGCGGTTGAGTCGCTTGGTCTCACGCGCCGGCTTCATGGCCGCGATCTCCCGACGCAACTTGGCCATGCGCTGGCGGATCCGGCGCCGGTCCAGTTCGATCTTGGTCTCACCGGGACCACGGCTACCGATGCCCTCACCCGAGGCCGCACGGCCACCGGCCTGCCGGGACAGCGACTCACCCCAACCACGCAGACGCGGGAGCATGTATTCGAGCTGCGCCAGCTCCACCTGCGCCTTGCCCTCCTTGGACTTGGCGTGCTGGGCGAAGATGTCCAGGATGAGACCCGTGCGGTCAATGACCTTGACCTTCACGACGTCCTCGAGGGCACGACGCTGCGAGGGCGCGAGCTCGGCATCCACGATGACGGTGTCCGCACCGGTCGCGGCCACCACGTCCTTGAGTTCCAGGGCCTTGCCCGAGCCGAGGTACGTGCCGGGGTCCGGGGTCACGCGCCGCTGCAGCAGACCGTCCATGACCTCGGAACCGGCGGTCTCCGCGAGCGCCGCGAGCTCACGCAGCGAGTTCTCCGCATCGGCCAGGGTCCCGCTCGAGAACAGACCCGCCAGGACGACGCGCTCGAGCCGCAGCTGCCGGTACTCGACCTCGGTGACGTCCTCGAGCTCGGTGGACAGCCCGGCGACACGGCGCAGCGCGTGACGTTCGGCGAGGTCCTGCTGATCGCCGTCGGATTCGACGTGGACGTGGTCCTCGTCCGCGAGCTCACGGGCGCGGCCCAGGTGATCGTGTCCGCCACCCGCGGCATACGACGCGTCGTGGTCGCGGGCGCCGTGGACGCCCCGTTCATCGTCGAAGACGTCCTGACCGGCGTCGTGGACGTGGGTGGGTTCGGAGCGTGTGCGCGCACGGGCCAGGACACGCGAGACGACGTCCTCCAGTTCCGGTCCGGTCAGTTCCGCGGAGTGTCCGGGCTGCTTCGGAGCGGGATTCTGGTGCTGGTGAGATTGCGTCATATTTCCTTGATCTATGGCTGGAGACGGTTGACCAAGTCTAGCGCCGGGCACTGACACGACGGGCGGGGGCACTAGCATGTGGAGCCATGGCCCCCGAGAATCCCGCGCAGCATTACTTCGTGTCCGACCCGTCCGTCGCGGAGAAACCGCGGCGGATCACCGTGGAGCTGCGGGGCCGCACCGTGGACGTGGGGACGGCCGCGGGGGTCTTCTCCCCCTCGGACCTGGACAAGGGAACCGCCGCGCTGCTGCGCAACGTGCCCGATCCGCACGGGCGGAACCTGCTCGACATCGGGTGCGGGTGGGGGCCGATCACCCTGGCCCTCGCGCTCGCTGCACCGAGTGCCACGGTCACCGCGGTGGACGTCAACGAACGCAGCCTGCGGCTGACTGCGGCAAACGCGCGGGAGCTGGGTCTCGCGGGCGTGGAGACCCATCTACCCGAGGACGTACCCGCGGATCGTACGTTCGACACCATCTGGTCCAACCCGCCGATCCGCGTGGGGAAGCAGGAACTGCACGACATCCTCATGATGTGGCTCCCCCGCCTCGCGCCCGGTGGTACGGCGTGGCTCGTGGTACAGAAGAACCTGGGTGGGGACTCACTGCAGCGCTGGCTCGCGGCCACCCTGGGTGAGGGGTATTGCGTGGACCGGGCCGCAACCGACAAGGGCTTCCGCGTCATCACTGTCCAGCGCGCCTGAGGCGCGCGGAGGCACGCATGCCGGGCCGGGAACCGGGGTCGCGTGTACGGCGTTGGAACCTATACCCCCGGGCGTTGGGTCGAAAACAGGAGCCAAGGGTGCCGCTCCGGGAGCCGGCGCGCAGCGTCGTCGTCGGACGATGCATGCAACAGGGCCGCGCGGCGAGGCCCTCCCGACTCAGCCCACCACGGCACGAACGCGACCGACTCAGACGAGCTGGGCGGTGGCCACCACGCGCACCGGACCCGCGAGGACGACATGCTCGGTGCCGTCCGGGGCGGGCACGAACGTCACGGACAGCACGCCCCCGGGGACGCGCACGAACCAGCGGTCCGGGGAGTCGGGACCGCCCCAGAACCGGGTGGCCGCCGCGGCCGCGCACGCTCCCGTGCCGCACGAGTACGTCTCGCCGACACCCCGTTCGTGGACGCGCATCTCGAGGCGACCGAACTCGGAATCGCCGTCGTCCGAGGGCACCACGAACTCCACGTTGGTCCCCTCGGGAGGGGTGGGTTCCACGACGGGCGCGGTGTGTAGGTCCAGCCCGTCCAACTTCTCGCCCTCGGACAGGGCCACGACCGTGTGGGGATTGCCCATGCTGATGGACACCCCCGGGCGCGGGACCGTGAGGCCCTCCGCATTCACGAGGCAATCCGAACCGCGCTCGCGCGCGGCGTCCCCGTCCTCGAAGCTCCACGGACCCATGTCCACGGCGTAGCCGTCGGACGTACGAACCACGGTGCGCATCCCCGCGCGCGTGCCGATGCGCAGTTGGGAACCGCGCGGGAGGCTCACGAGCCCCTCGCGCACGAGGTGGTCCACGAACACCCGCACCCCGTTACCGCACATCTGCGCCACGGAACCGTCCCCGTTGCGGTAGTCCATGAACCACTCGACGTCCGGGTGCGCTTCGGCGAGCTCGCCGGCATCGGCCACGTGCTCGGTGCGCACGGCGCGGATCAGGCCGTCACCGCCCAGCCCGAGGTGTCGATCGCACACCGCCGCGACCGTGTCCGGTGAGACGTCCAGGGTGCCGTCCCGGTCCGTGAAGACCACGAAGTCGTTTCCCGTGCCGTGCGCCTTGGTCACGCGCACGCCCGCCAGTTCCTGCCAGTTCACGCTGCCTACCGTCCCCTCGGTCGTGTCAGTCATCGCCGCCATCATACTGAGCCCGGACGACGTCCATTGCCCGTTCCGGCAGCGCGGACGGTCCCGCGGGATCGTCCGCGCGCAACCAGTGCACGCGAGGATCCGCCCGGAACCACGTGCGCTGGCGCTTCACGAACCTGCGGGTGGCGGTCACGGTCTCGTCCCGGGCGCGCTCGAGCGTACTCGTGCCGTCGAGCACCGCGAGCAACTGGGGGTACCCCAGGGCCTTCCCGGCGGTGGGGCTCTCGCGCAGCCCCCGGGCCGCGAGCGCTCGTACCTCGTCCAGCCACCCCCGCTCGAGCATGGTGTCCACGCGGCGGGCCACCCGCTCGTTGAGCACGTCCCGCTCCATGGCGAGACCGATCTGCACCGTGGGCCGCACGTACCGGCGCTCGGGCATGAACGACGTGAAGGGCCGTCCGGTCAGCCGATGCACCTCGATCGCCCGGACCAGTCTGCGGTCGTCCTTGACCGTGGCCGCTGATTCGGGATCCACGTCTGTGAGCCGCTGCAGCATGCGGGCATGCCCGTGCTCGTGCAGCTCGGCTTCGACCCGCGCTCGCAGCTGCGGATCGGTTCCGGGGAATTCGATGTGGTCGAGCACCGCGCGCACGTACAGTCCCGAGCCGCCCACGAGGACGGGCACGTTGCCGCGTTCCTCGATCTCGGCGATGACGGTGCGAGCGCGAGTCTGGAACGCGGCGACCGACGCTTCCTCGTGCAGGTCCAAGATGTCGAGCAGGTGGTGCGGCACTCCCCCGCGTTCCTCCGGGGGCAGCTTGGCGGTCCCGATGTCCATGCCCCGGTAGAACTGCAGGGCGTCCGCGTTGACGATCTCCCCGCCCACGCGCTGGGCGATCGCGATCCCGAGGTCCGACTTCCCGGTCCCCGTGGGCCCCACGACCGCCACGACCGGGCGTTGCGTCCCCCGGGTCATACCGCGCTCAGGGCTTCCGCAGCGACGGCATGCCCAGCCCCACGGCGGCGGGTTTGCCCGACGACGACGGCACACCACACGATTCCGCCTGGGCGGCCTCCCACGCGTCCCCGCCGCGGGAGCGCCGTACGCTGTACTCGTTCGCGTCCCGCGGGTCCGAGAGCAGGTGGTACGTGGCGGCCCCGGTCACCGGAACCGTGACGAAATCACCCGGGCGCGGTTGTGCGGCTCCGTCCGGGACACTGAAGTGCACGAGCCGCTGATCCGGGCCCCGCCCGCTCAGTCGGTGCGTGGCTTCCGATCTACGGCCCGATTGGGCGCTCACGAGCACCTCCGTGCGCGCGCCCACGAGCTCGCGGTTCAACTCCGCGCTGATTCGGTCCTGCAGGGCGGTCAACCGTTCGAAGCGTTCCTGCACCACGGGGGCGGGGACCTGGTTCGCCATCTCCCCGGCGGGAGTGCCCGGGCGCACCGAATACTGGAAGGTGAACGCGGAGGAGAACCGGGAGGCCTCCACGACGTCCAGGGTGTCCTGGAAGTCCTGCTCGGTCTCCCCTGGGAAGCCCACGATGATGTCGGTGGTGATCGCGGCGTGCGGGATCCGCTCACGCACCCGGTCCAGGATGCCCAGGAACTTCTTGGAACGGTACGAGCGCCGCATGTCCTTGAGGATCCGGTCCGAACCGGACTGCAGCGGCATGTGCAACTGAGGCATCACGTTGGGGGTCTCCGCCATGGCATCGATCACGTCGTCCGTGAAGGCCGCGGGGTGCGGACTCGTGAAGCGCACCCGCTCCAACCCCTGGATGTCCCCGCAGGCGCGCAGCAGTTTGGCGAACGCACCGCGGTCACCGAACTCCACGCCGTACGAGTTCACGTTCTGCCCCAGCAGGGTCACTTCCACCGCACCGGAGTCCACGAGCGCCTGGACCTCGGCGAGGATGTCCCCGGGACGGCGGTCCTTCTCCTTGCCGCGCAGCTGGGGGACGATGCAGAACGTACACGTGTTGTTGCACCCCACCGAGATGGACACCCACCCCGCGTAGGCCTGTTCCCGCTTGGTCGGCAGTGCCGACGGGAACGTCTCGAGGGCTTCCAGGATTTCCACCTGGGCCTGCTCGTTGTGCCGGGCGCGTTCCAGCAGGACCGGCAGGGACCCGATGTTGTGGGTCCCGAAGACCACGTCCACCCACGGGGCCTTATCGACGATAGTGGCGCGGTCCTTCTGGGCGAGGCAGCCGCCCACCGCGATCTGCAACCGTTCGTTGCGCCGCTTGACGGGGGCCAGCTGACCCAGCTGGCCGTACAGCTTGTTGTCCGCGTTCTCCCGGACGGCACACGTGTTGAACACGACCAGGTCCGGATCACGGTTCACCGCGGGAACGTATCCGGCGCTCTCGAGCAGTCCCGTGATGCGCTCGGAGTCGTGGGCGTTCATCTGACATCCGAGAGTGCGCACCTCGTAGGCGGGTGCATCGGTGGCGATCACGGGTTCCTGCACGGCATGGGGCATCTGAGTCACCTCACCATTTTAGGGACGGGGTCAAATTGCTGGAACTCGGCCGTCCACGGCCAAAGGGGCACCGATCAGGGCGTGTCCCACACGTGGGCGTCGTCCGGGTCCGGCCGATCGCGCCCGCCCACTGTGGACCCGCCCGCGGCGTAGTCATCTCCCGAGAAGCCGTCTCCTGGGAACCCGTCTGCGGAGAACTCGTCGCCGGCGAACTCGTCACCCGCGGACTCCTCCGATTCGAACTCCTCCGCCGAGGACTTCAGCGCGCCCAGCTCCTCCTTGACCACGGCGAACGCGAGTCCCGGCGGATACCCCTTGCGTCCGAGCATGCTCACGAGCCTGCGGATCAGCCGGTCGCGTTCCTTGCGGTCCGACGGGTCCAAGGAGGCGGGCAACTTCTTGCGCACGAGGACGTGGGCGTCCCGCAGTTCGTCGTGGTCGGAGCGCTGTTCGAGGGCCTCGTCCGCGATCTCACCCGTGATCCCGCGCTGCGCGAGTTCCCGGCGCAGAGCCGAGCGGGACAACCGGCGGGTCTCGGCGCGGGACCTGACGAACATCCCCGCGTAGGCCCGATCGTCCACGAGGTTCACTTCCTCGAACCGGTCGAGCACCTCCCGGGCGACGTCCTCGGGGACGTTGCGGTCCGCGAGTTTGTCCTCGAGCTGGCGCCGCGACTTGGCCGATGCGCTCAACTGGCGCAGGACGATCGCGCGGGCGACCTCGCGGGGATCGGCCTCCGCCTCACCCGGTGACTCCGTGGACGCGGGCGGCGCCGCCGGGCCCCAATGGGAATCGGCGGCCGGGCGGCGCCGGGAACCATAGCGTTCGGACTCAGTCATGAAGGGACGGCGTCAGCTCAGAATGCCGGAAGTTCGGTCTCGTCCTTGGCCGGTGCGAACGGGGCATCCGGATCCAGGTCCTGGGGATCGTCGCCGAACCCCTCCATGTCCTGGGAGGCCTGGTCCGGGTCCTCGCTGATCCCGAGCTTGACCAGGATCTTGCGTTCGATCTCCTGGGCGAGTTCCGGGTTGTCCTTGAGGAAGCGGCGCGAGTTCTCCTTGCCCTGGCCGAGCTGGTCCCCCTCGTAGGTGAACCACGCACCGGACTTCTTCACGATGCCGTGTTCCACGCCCATGTCGATCAGGCCGCCCTCGATGGAGATGCCCTGACCGTAGAGGATGTCGAACTCGGCCTGCTTGAAGGGCGGGGCCATCTTGTTCTTGACGATCTTGGCGCGGGTGCGGTTACCCACGGGGTTCGCACCGTCCTTGAGGGTCTCGATCCGGCGGACGTCCACGCGCACGGAGGCGTAGAACTTCAGCGCCTTACCACCCGTGGTGGTCTCCGGGGAGCCGAAGAACACGCCGATCTTCTCGCGCAGCTGGTTGATGAAGATCGCGGTGGTGTTGGTGTGGGACAACCGACCCGTGATCTTGCGCAGAGCCTGGGACATCAACCGGGCTTGCAGACCCACGTGGCTGTCGCCCATTTCGCCCTCGATCTCCGCCTTGGGCACGAGGGCCGCCACGGAGTCGATCACGATGATGTCGATGGAGCCCGAACCCACGAGCATGTCCATGATCTCGAGCGCCTGCTCACCGGTGTCCGGCTGGGACACCAGCAGGTTGTCCGTGTCCACACCGAGCTTCTCGGCGTAGACCGGGTCCAGCGCGTGCTCGGCGTCGATGAAGGCGGCGATCCCGCCGGCCTTCTGGACGCTGGCCACGGCGTGCAGGGCCACGGTGGTCTTACCCGAGGATTCCGGGCCGTAGATCTCCACGACACGGCCGCGGGGGAACCCGCCGATACCCAGTGCGACGTCCAGCGCGATGGAACCGGTGGGGATGGTCTCGATCTTGTTGGCGGGGCGATCCCCCAGCCGCATGACCGATCCCTTGCCGTAGTTCTTGTCGATCTGGGACAGGACGGTGTCCAGTGCCTTCTGACGATCGGATCCGGCCACCTGAGAGGGTGCCGGTGCGCCCTTGGACTTGGCTGCCATGTTTCACCTCGGTTCTCGGGGGCCGGGGCGGCCCTGTCGATGTCTTCACGTTCCACGGTACAAAGGGGGTCCGACAGCCATAAGCGACCGGACGGGTTGTGGAGCGCGCGTGAGCTGATTCGAATATACCTTCGAAGACGGCGTGGCGCACGCCGCCCACGGCGAACTCAGCGCCGGGGCGGTTGATCCGGACCCCACCACCGGGACTCGGGGATCTCCTGGGCGCGGCACACCGCGAACCACACCGTCTTGGGGTCCGTCCCGGACTCGAGGGCCTCCGCGGCCGTGCGCTCACCCAACTCGGTTAAAACCAGATCTCGAGCGAGAACCCGGCTGTACACCGCCCCGAATTCGTGGGACATCAGGTCCCAGAACGCACTGACTCGCATGAACGACTTCTCCTCGGTATCGACGCTGCATAGATCCGCTAACTCTCCACGCTGTGCGGACCCCACGGTGCTGCGATGAGCAACGGACCCGCCCACAGGGCGGGTCCGTTCGTTGGTCTGGTGCACCGCGGCCGGTTCGGCCGCAGCGAGCGGGGTCTGACTCAGTGCGCGCCGGCGGCGGTGCCACCGCGCAACTGACGCATCTCCCGCGTGAACTCCTCCGTGAGCTCGGACGGCACGGTGTCAGGGATGAACGTGCCCTCGGCGTAGGCGAGACGGTCCGCGACCTCGCGCAGCATCTGGGACATCGGGATGTCCAGTGCCGCACAGATGGACGCGAGCAATTCGGAGGAGGCTTCCTTCTGTCCTCGCTCCACCTCGCTCAGGTACCCCAGCGAGACGCGGGCACTGTGCGAGACCTCGCGCAGGGTCCGGCCCTGACGCTGGCGGACGTTGCGCAGCACCTCGCCTATCTCCTGACGCAGGACACCGACCTTGACATCATTGGTTTTCCCGTGAGCTTCATCGGACACACCCACGTCCTTCCAACGGACAACACCATTGACAGACACGGGTTGCTTCGTCATGTGAATTGCTTCTCCTCGTACGAATTGACGGGGCCTTCTGCATCGCTGACGACGCAGTGGTCGAGGCCTCTTGAGCCCATCGGGCTCAACCTCTGATATCCATAACGGGCTTACGTGTTCGATTGTTCCCGCTCGGCGGCCTAAAAACACTAGGCGTTGGCTGGGAATGAGATTTGAGTCGTCAATGCGTCAAGCGCGCGGCCCACGGTGGCTTGCCGGATCTCGGCCCGGTCACCGCTGAGATCCAAACGCTCCACCCGCTCCACACCCGGACCCGCGATCCCCACGAAGACGGTTCCCACGGGGTGTCCGTCGTGCGGTTCCGGCCCGGCGACCCCGGTGGTGGACACGGCCCAGTCCACGCCCAGGCGCTCGCGCGCACCGCGGGCCATGGCCACCGCGACCTGCGGGTCCACCGCGCCGCGTTCCTCGAGCAGCTCGTGGGACACACCCAGCACGCGTTCCTTGACGGCGTGCGAGTAGCTCACGACCGCTCCCTCGAAACACGCCGAGGCACCCGACACGGTCACGATCGCGGATGCGAGCGCGCCCCCGGTGAGAGATTCGGCCGTGCCCACCGTGACCCCGCGAGCGACGGCGCGGCGCACGAGCTCCGCGGCGTCGTACCCCGGCCGGTTCTCTGTCACGCCGCATCCCCGCGCACGGCCCGGTTGCGCAACTGCACGGCCTTGATCACATAGTCGATGCCCGTGATCACGGTGGCAAGCAACGCGAGCGCGGTGAGCACCCATGCGAACCACAACCACCACTGCCCCACGAAGGGGGTGAGCGGCAGCAGCAGGGCGATCAGCGCCGCGGTCTGCAGGACGGTCTTGGTCTTGCCGCCCTTGGACGCGGCCATCACGCCGTAGCGGATCACCACGAATCGCATGAGCGTGATGCCCCACTCGCGCACCAGGATCACGATCGTGACCCACCACCACAGCTCCCCGAGCATGGACAGCACCACGAACGCGGCACCCGTGAGCAGTTTGTCCGCGATGGGATCGGCGATCTTGCCGAAACTCGTGATGAGGTTGCGCGCCCGGGCGATGTCCCCGTCGAGCTTGTCCGTGAGCATCGCGAGCCCGAACGTGACCACGGCGGCCCAGCGCATGCCCATGGAGTCCTGGCCGTGGGTCCCCCCGGCCACCAGGAACCACACGAAGAACGGGACCATCACGATCCGCAGTGCCGTCAGGGCATTCGGCAGGTTCCAGTTGGAGGCGTTGGGGGCGGGCGCCCCGGGCGCCGCCGCGCCGTCGTTAACCGTCATCGTCCCGTCAACTCCCATGCATCCTCGGATTGGTCGGACCCGTCGTGGTAGTCGTGGGCCACGTTCGACAGCGACGCCGCCACGAGGTCCTCGCCGGACGCCGACGCCGCGAGCGCACCGTCTGCGGCGGCCGGTGTACTCTGCGCGGGTGGTTCCTCGCCGCGGATCAGGGCGAGGGTCGCGGCGAGGTCGTCCGGCTTGACGAGGACGTCACGTGCCTTGGACCCCTCGGACGCCCCGACCACGCCGCGTGACTCGAGCAGGTCCATGAGCCGCCCGGCCTTCGCGAAACCCACGCGCAGCTTGCGCTGGAGCATGGACGTGGACCCGAACTGCGTGGTGATGATCAGCTCGGCGGCCTGAAGCAGGACGTCGAGGTCGTCCCCGATGTCCTCGTCGATCGTCTTCTTGGGCGCTTCCTGCACGACGTCGTCGCGGTAGTGCGTGCTCATCTGCGACTTCACGTGCTCCACGACCTTGTGGATCTCCGACTCGGAGACCCACGCGCCCTGCACACGCATGGGCTTGGACGCACCCATGGGCAGGAACAGGGCGTCACCCTGGCCGATCAGCTTCTCCGCACCGGGCTGGTCCAGCACCACGCGGGAGTCGGTGACCGAGGACGTCGCGAACGCCATCCGGGACGGGACGTTGGCCTTGATCAGACCGGTCACGACGTCCACCGAGGGCCGCTGCGTGGCGAGCACGAGGTGGATGCCTGCGGCACGCGCGAGCTGGGTGATCCGCACGATCGCGTCCTCGACGTCCCGCGGGGCCACCATCATGAGATCCGCGAGCTCGTCCACGATCACCAGCAGGTACGGGTAGGGGCGGATGGTGCGCTTGGACCCGGGTTCGGGTTGCACCTTCCCGTTGCGCACGGCCTTGTTGAAGTCGTCGATGTGCTTGTACCCGAAGTGGGAGAGGTCGTCGTAGCGCGCGTCCATCTCCCGCACGACCCACTGCAGGGCCTCGGCGGCCTTCTTGGGGTTGGTGATGATCGGGGTGATCAGGTGCGGCACGCCCTCGTATGCGGTGAGTTCCACACGCTTGGGGTCCACCATGACCAGGCGCACCTCGTCCGGGGTGGAGCGCATGAGGATCGAGACGATCATGGAGTTCACGAACGAGGACTTACCCGCACCGGTAGCACCGGCCACGAGCATGTGCGGCATCTTGGCGAGGTTCGCGAGCACGAAGCCGCCCTCCACGTCCTTGCCCACGCCCATGATCATGGGGTGTTCGGACGCCCGGGCCTTCTGCGAGCGCAGCACGTCCCCCAGCGCCACGGTCTCACGATCCGTGTTGGGGATCTCGATGCCGATCGCGGACTTGCCCGGGATGGGCGAGAGGATCCGCACGTCCGCGGACGCCACCGCGTACGCGATGTTCTTGGACAGCGCCGTGACGCGCTCCACCTTGGTCCCGGAGCCCAGTTCGATCTCGTAGCGCGTGACCGTGGGCCCGCGCGAGAAGCCGGTGACCTCGGCGTCCACCTTGAACTGTTCGAGCACGCTCGTGAGCGCCCGGACCACCTGGTCGTTCGCCTCGGAGCGTTCCTTGGCGGGCGGGCCCTGCACGAGGTCCGCCACGGGCGGGAGGCTGTAGGCGACGTCGCCCTGCAGCTTGAGCTGCTCGGAGCGGGCCGGGATGGGTGTCGCGGGCGTGTGGGTGCGCGGCTGGGCGTCATCGTCCACCTTGAGGGCGGGCGCGTCCGACGCCGCCGCGGTATCCGCCGCGGGCGCGATCCCCTGCTCCTCGCGTAATTTCTGCGCGGCGCGCTGGGACTTGGTGGGACGCTTCTCGCCGGGGCGCAAGGCGGCCTCCGGGGTCGGGATCGCGTCGGTGTCCTGGACCTCGGACGCCGCGGTGGAGCCCGCCGCCTGCGCGGCGTCGCGCACGGAGGAGGACCCACCGGCAGAACCCCGGCGCGCGGAGCGCTCCGCGTGCGAGCCGACGTCGAACACGCTCGTCGATCCCGCGTCCCGTGCCTCGCGGCGGTTGGCCTCGCCCACGACAGCGCGCTCGAACGCCTCGTCACCGTCGTAGCGTTCCAGCTCGTGGCGCTGCTTGCGTCGCTCGGAGCGCCGGGAGCGCTTCTCGCGCGTGGGCCGGGTGGGATCGAGGTAGGAGCGGTCGTGCGCGGGATCGGTGACGTCGGTCGCGCGGGGCTCGTACTGGCCCGTGAGACGGCGGTAGAGCTCGCGCAGGCGCGGCCCGATCTCCCCCACGGGCGTGGCGGTCATGACGAGCACGGCCAACGCCGCGAGCAGCACGAACACCGCGAGCGCGCCCCACCGGGTGATCAGGGACGCCAACGGGTCCGCGGCCAGGAAACCCACGAAACCACCCGCGCGCCACACGGCGTCGAACCCGTCACCCAGACCGGGCGCGCCGCCCAGCAGGTGCGCGGTGCCCGCGCCGGCGACGGACAGCGCGAGCAGACCGATCGCGATGCGGTTGTTGGCCTGCGTGGCCTCGGGGTGACGGAAGACGCGGATCGCGAAGAAGAAGCAGAAGATGGGCAGCACGAGGGCCATGAACCCGAAGGTCCCGCCCACGATCGCGTGCACCCAGGACGCGGGGATCGCCACGAGCGCGAGGTCCACGCCGCGCAGGTTCCACCACTCGACCGCGGCGATCACGACGGCGAGCACGAGCCACACGAGCGCACCGCCGTCGCGGCGCTGTTCGGGAGCCATGTCCGTGCGCACGGTCCCCACGCGGCGCACCGCGGCCCCCACCACGTGTCCGGCGCCGGACCACGCGTTGACCACCCCGTGCAGGGCGGTGGAACCGGCCGAGGGCCCCGTGGATCCGGAGCGTGCAGACGTGGACCGTGCGGGGGCCTTCTTGCCGTTCTTAGGGGAACGCGCGGAACTCGAGGACCTGCCGGAGGCCTTCGAGGAGCGCGCGGGGGAAGTTCGAGACGCCATGCCCCCAGGGTACCCGGACGCGCAGCGGCCCGCCCGGAGTCGGATCCAGGCGGGCCGCTGCTCAGTGCGGTGGTTCGGGGCGTCAGGCCTCGACGACCACGGGCACGATCATGGGCTTGCGCCGCAGCTTGCGGGAGACCCACGAGCCCACGGTGCGCCGCACGATCTGCTGCAACTGGTGGGTCGTGTGGTTTTTGCCGCTCTCGCCGAGCGCGTCCTCGAGGGCCGCGGAGATCCGGGGGCGGATCTCGTTGAACACGGTGTCCTCCTCGGCCACGCCGCGCGCGTGGATGTCCGGGCCGGAGACGATCTTGCCGGTGTCCCGGTTGACCACGGTGATCACGGAGATGAAGCCCTCCTCACCGAGGGTCATGCGGTCCTTGAGGTCCGCGTCCGTGATCTCACCCACGGAGGAGCCGTCCACGTAGATGAACCCGCATTCCACCTGCCCGGTGATTTTGGCCGCGCCGGAATGCATGTCCACCACGGTGCCGTTCTCCGCGAGCAGCACGTGGTCCGCGGGGACGCCGGTTTCCTGGGCCAGGTTGCCGTTGGCGATCAGGTGCCGGATCTCGCCGTGGACCGGCATGACGTACTCGGGTTCCACGATGTTGTAGCAGTACAGCAACTCGCCCGCCCCGGCGTGACCCGAGACATGGACCTTGGCGTTTCCCTTGTGCACCACGTCCGCGCCCAGGCGCATGAGCCCGTTGATCACGCGGAACACGGAGTTCTCGTTGCCCGGGATCAGTGAGGACGCCAGGATCACGGTGTCCCCGGCGTTGACCTGGACCTTGTGGTCCCCGTTGGCCATGCGGGACAGCGCGGCCATGGGCTCACCCTGGGAACCGGTGCACATGATGACGATCTGGTCGTCCCGGTAGTCGCCCACCTTCTTCTGGTCCACGAGCACGTTGGGCGGCACGTCCAGGTACCCGAGCTTCTCGGCGATCGCCATGTTGCGGATCATGGATCGGCCCATCAGGACGACCTTGCGACCACTGGCCACGGCGGCGTCGAGCACCTGCTGCACGCGGTGGACGTGGGAGGAGAACGACGCCACGATCACGCGCTGCTTGGCGCGGGCGACCACGTCTGCGAGCACGGGACCGATGGCCTTCTCGGACGCGATGAACCCGGGAACCTCGGCGTTGGTGGAGTCCGTGAGGAACAGGTCCACACCCTCCTCGCCCAGGCGGGCGAAGTGACGCAGGTCCGTGATCCGCCCGTCCAGGGGCAGCTGGTCCATCTTGAAGTCACCGGTGTGCAGCACGGTCCCGGCCTTGGTGCGCAGGAACACTGCCAGGGCGTCCGGGATGGAGTGGTTCACGGCCACGAATTCGCACTCGAACTCACCGAGGCGCTCCACCTGGCCCTCGCGCACGGCCATGGTGAAGGGCTTGATCCGGTGCTCCTGCAGCTTGGCCTCGATCAACGCGAGCGTGAGCTGCGAGCCCAGGATGGGGATGTCCGGGCGGCGCTTGAGCAGGTACGGGACCGCGCCGATGTGGTCCTCGTGCCCGTGGGTGAGCACGATCGCGACGATGTCGTCGAGGCGCTCACGGATGTGGTTGATGTCCGGCAGGATCAGGTCCACGCCGGGCTGGGTTTCCTCGGGGAACAGGACACCGCAGTCGACCACGAGCAGCTGCCCGTTGATCTCGAACACGGTCATGTTCCGACCGACCTCGCCCAGACCGCCCAGGGGGATGACTCGCAGGGTGTCCTTCGCGAGTGCCGACGGTTCGGAGAGGTCGGTGGTGTTCCAATGGGTCATGAGACCCCTTTCATCTCAGGTGGTCAGCGTGTCGGCGATGACCGACGTGCTCAGGTCCGAGCGGATCTGCTCCAGCTCGGCCTGTGTGGGTGTCACGTGCGGCAAGCGCACCGTGTTGTTCGGCAGGCGGCCCTGCCAATGAAGAATGGTCTTCGCGGCCACGGCCCCGGGGATCCGGGTCATGGTGGCACGCACGAGCGGCAACAACTCCTCATTGAGCCGCTGCGCGGTCTCGAGGTCCCCCGCCAGGGAGGCGTCCACGAGTTGGCGGTAGCGCGGGGTGTCGATGTGGGTGGTCACACCCACGAGCCCGGACGCGCCGAGCGCGATCCACGGGAGGGTGAGACCGTCGTCGCCGGAGTAGAAGAGCAGGTCCGTCTCGGCCATGACCCGGGCGGCGGCCATGAAGTCCGCCTTGGCGTCCTTGACGGCCACGATGTTCGGGTGGGAGGCCAGAGAGATCATGGTCTCGGGCTCGATCGGGATCCCCGAGCGCCCGGGGATGTCGTACACCATGACGGGCGTGTCCACGGAGTCCGCAAGCGAACGGAAGTGCGCCTCGACCCCCGCCTGGCTGGGCTTGTTGTAGTACGGGGTGACGATCAGCAGGCCGTCCATCCCGATCTTCTGCGCCTCGAGGCACAGGAAGCGAGAGTGCTCGGTGTCGTTCGAACCGGTCCCCGCGAGCAGCGGCACGCGCCCGCCCACGGCATCCTTGACGGCACGGAAGACCGAAAGGTTCTCCTGGTCGGCCATGGTGGAGTACTCACCGGTGGTGCCGCACACCACCAGACCGTCACAACCGTCGTCCACGAGTTGCTCGGCGAGGCGACCCGTGGCCTCGAGATCCACCGAGCCGTCGTCGTGGAAGACCGTGACCATGGCAGTGAGCAGGGACCCGAACATGGGCGCGGACCGCTGCGTCCGCGCAGGTGCGCTGTCGTGTGTCATATCCACAGGTTACCGCCCAGAGCGGGCGAGCACCGTTTCCGGATCCGTCCCCCGATGTAGGGCTATGGCGGTGCGCATGGACCTGCGGGCCCGCCGGCCGTCGCCGCTCGCGGAGTACGCGAGGCTCAGTCGGTACCACCCGCCCCAGTCTGCGGGGAACGCCTCGACCTCGCGGCGCACGACGTCGAAGTGCTCGTCCGCGGCGGCCCGCACGTACCGTCCGGACGGGGTCCTCGGCAGATCGTCCGCGGGAAGCTCACCGCGCGCGGCGAGTTCCCGGCCGAGGCGTTCTGTGCGGGCGCCGAAGACGATCTCGCGCACCATGGCCCACGTGCCCACCGCGGGGATCACGAGCATGGCCACGCCCAGCAGGGTGGGCAGCCAGCCCCCCGTGCCGAGCAACAGGACCGCCCGGTGGAGGGCCAAGGCGAGGTACAGGGCCAGCAGCCCGATCATGAGCGCGGCCAGGATACGACCCTTCGCACCCACCTCGAGCACGGTGAACACCGCGGCGAACGCGAGCATGGCGACGAGCCAGATCTTGGAGCCCACGGAGATCGGCAGGATAAGCACCGTGATCACGAGCAGCACGATCACGGCCGTGGCCCACCAGCGCAGACCGGAGAAGGAACGGGCGCGGCTCACAGCCCCAGGTCCATGTAGCCGTCCAAGCCGTGGGTCAGCCCCGGGTGCTTCGCGACCGAGCGCACGCCCAACAGCACACCCGTCATGAAGGACACGCGGTCGAAGGAATCGTGGCGCACGGTCAGCTGCTCCCCCGTGTTGCCCAGCAGGGTCTCCTGGTGGGCCACGAGCCCGCGTAACCGCACCGAGTGCACGTGCACACCGTCCAGGTCCGCACCGCGTGCGCCGTGCGGATCGGATTCCGTGGCATCCGGCGACGGCGCCACACCGGCCCGTTCGCGCGCGGCGGCCACGAGCGCGGCGGTTCGCGCCGCGGTACCGGACGGGGCGTCGAGCTTCTGGGGGTGGTGCAGCTCCACGATCTCCACGGACTCGAAGAACGCCGCGGCCATCTCGGAGAACTTCATGGCGAGCACCGCACCCACCGCGAAATTGGGGGCGATCAGCACACCCGTGTCCGGGGAATCGGCGAGCCACGACTCGAGCTCGGCCAGAGTGGCGTCGTCCCAGCCCGTGGTCCCCACGACCGCGTGGATACCGTGTTCCACGGCGAAGCGCACGTTCTCCCGCGTGGCGCTCGGGACCGTTAGGTCCACGACCACCTGGGCGCCGGAGCTCACGATCTCCTGCAGGTCGTCACCGCGACCGAGGGCCGCGACGAGTTCCATGTCCGAGGCGTCCGTGATGGCCTTCACTGCCTCGGAGCCCATGCGTCCGTTGCGGCCCAGTACGGCCACCTTGATCTGCTCGTTCATTTGATCCCGTCTCATTCCTGGTTCTGCTCGACGTGCGGCCCCACCACGGTGCGCACCGTGGCGTCCGCGGACAATTGCGCGGCCAGTGCCTGCACGTCCTCGGACGTCACGGCGCGGATGCGCCGCAGGGACTCGTCCACGTCCATGAAGATGCCCGTCTTCAGTTCCGCGGACCCCAGCCGGGACATCCGTGACCCTGTGTCCTCGAGGGCGAGGACCGTGGCACCGCTGAGTTGGCCCTCGACCTTCGCGAGTTCTGCCGCATCCATCCCGTCCTGGGCGAGCCGGTCCAGCTCGGCGCGCATGAGCTCGCTGACCTGGTCCACGCGCTCGCCCGTGCACCCCGCGTACATCCCGAAGAACCCGGCGTCCGAGTAGGAGCCCGAGAAGGAGAACGTGGAGTACGCGAGCCCCTTCTGCTCCCGGATGGTGTGGAACAACCGCGAGGACATCCCGCCACCCAGGGCGGCGTTGAGCACGGTCATCGCGAAGCGACGCTCGTCCCCCGACTGCAGTCCGGCGCCGCCCAGCACCACGTGGGCCTGCTCGACCGGGCGCTCGAACGTGTGGGTCCCCACCAGGGGCGTCAGCTGCGCCGGCGAGGAGTCCCGCCGGGCACCGGCGTGACCGGTCGCGTCCGGGTCCCAGCCCGCGCGGGCCAGGGACTCGCGCACGAGTTCCACGACGCGGTCGTGGTCGAGGCCCCCGGCCACCGTGACCACGAGGTTCTCGGGGCGGTAGGAGCCGCGGTAGTGCTGCCACACCGCGTCACGGGTCACGGAGCGGATCTCCTCGGGGGTGCCCGCGATGGGCCGCGCGAGCGCGGACCCGTGGAGCACCTCGGCGTTGAACTGTTCGAACGCGAAGTCCGTGGGATCGTCCCGGTCCATGGCGATCTCCTCGAGGATCACACCGCGTTCGCGGTCGAACTCCTCGGGGTCCAGGACGGCACCGGTGAACATGTCCGCGAGCACGTCCACCGCCATGGGCAACTGCTCGGAGAGCACCCGTGCGTGGTAGCACGTGTGTTCGTGGGCCGTGAACGCGTTGGACTCCCCGCCCACGCGGTCGAAGGCCTCCGCGATCTCGAGCGAACTGCGCCGGGAGGTGCCCTTGAACAGCAGGTGCTCCAGGAAGTGCGTGGAACCGAGCATGCCCGGGGCCTCGTCACGCGAGCCCAGGCTCACCCAGAACCCCACGGACACCGAACGCTGCCCGGGCATCTTCTCGGTGAGCACCCTGGTCCCGCACGGCAGGACGGTGCGCATGATCACGGCGCCCTCGGCGTCGTCGTGCACCACGTGGGTGAAGCCCGGCGCCTGCGCCGTGGCCGAATAGGCCCGAAGGCGGGCGGCCCCGCCGGAGACGTGCTCCGCGGGATCGCCCGCCCTCAGGGGAAGGTGAACAACTGTCATCTAGTAACGAACACCCTCTGCTCAGTTCTCGTCGTCGGAGGACTCGGCCGGGGCCTCGGACTCGGCCACGACGGGCGCGAGGGACAGCTTGCCGCGGTCGTCCACCTTGGTGATCTCCACCTGGACCTTCTGGCCCACGGACACGACGTCGTCGACCTCGTTGACGCGCTTGTTGTCGTTGAGCTTGCGCATCTCGGAGATGTGGAGCAGACCATCCTTGCCCGGGGTCAGGGACACGAACGCACCGAACGTGGTGGTCTTGACCACGGTGCCCAGGTAGCGCTCGCCCACCTCGGGGACCTGCGGGTTGGCGATCGCGTTGATCGCCGAGCGCGCGGCCTCCGCGGAGGGGCCATCCGTGGCGCCGATGTACACGGTGCCGTCGTCCTCGATGGAGATGTCGGTGCCGGTGTCCTCCTGGATCTGGTTGATCATCTTGCCCTTGGGGCCGATCACCTCACCGATCTTGGACACGGGCACGTTCACCGAGATCACGCGCGGCGCGAACTCGCTCATCTCGTCCGGGGCGTCGATCGCGGAGGTCAGCACGTCCAGGATGTAGAGCCGGGCCTCGCGCGCCTGGGTCAGGGCCGAGGCCAGGACCGAGGCGGGGATACCGTCCAGCTTGGTGTCCAGCTGGATCGCGGTCACGAACTCGGACGTACCGGCGACCTTGAAGTCCATATCACCCAGCGCGTCCTCCGCACCGAGGATGTCGGTCAGGGCCGCGTACTGGACCTCGCCGTTGACGGTGTCGGAGACCAGGCCCATGGCGATACCGGCCACGGGAGCGCGCAGCGGCACACCGGCGTTGTACAGCGACAGCGTGGACGCGCACACGGAACCCATGGACGTGGAGCCGTTGGATCCCAGCGCTTCGGAGACCTGACGGATCGCGTACGGGAACTCCTCCCGAGAGGGCAGCACGGGCGTGATCGCACGCTCGGCGAGCGCGCCGTGACCGATCTCGCGGCGCTTGGGCGAACCCACGCGGCCGGTCTCACCCGTGGAGTACGGGGGGAAGTTGTAGTGGTGGATGTAACGCTTGTGCTTGACCGGGGCCAGCGAGTCGATCTGCTGCTCCAGCTTGAGCATGTTCAGCGTGGTGACACCCATGATCTGGGTCTCTCCGCGCTCGAACAGCGCGGAACCGTGCACGCGCGGGAGCACGTCCACCTCGGCGCTGAGCTGACGGATGTCCGTGAGACCGCGGCCGTCGATGCGCACCTTGTCCTTGAGGATGCGCTGGCGCACGGTCTGCTTGGTCAGGGCCTGGTAGGCACCGTTGACCTCGTCCGCGCGGCCCTCGAAGGCCTTGCCCTCGCCCGTGAGCTCGGACAGCGTGGACTGGTGCAGTTCGTCGGTCGCGGCCTCGCGCTCCTGCTTGCCGGCGATCGAGTAGACCTCCGCCATGCGCTCGCCCACGAAGTCCTTGACGGCCTCGGCGGCGTCGTCCCCGTACCCGCCGAAGCGAGGCAGGTCCAGCTCGGGCTTGGCGGTGCGGGAGGCGAGATCCGCCTGGGCGTCGCACAGGGCCTTGATGAACGGCTTGGCGGCCTCGAGGCCCTCGGCCACGAGCTCCTCGGTCGGTGCGACCGCGCCCTGGCCCTTGATGAGCTCCCAGGCGTTGTCGGTGGCCTCGGCCTCGACCATCATGATCGCGACGTCCGAGCCGCCGTCCTTGGTGCTCACCACGCGGCCGGCCACGGCCATGTCGAACACGGCGTTCTCCAGCTGCGAGTGCTTGGGGAACGCGATCCACTGATGGGAACCGTTCTCCTGGGCCATGAGCGCCATGCGCACGCCGCCCACGGGGCCCTGGAAGGGCAGCCCGGACAGGGTCGTGGACATGGACGCGGCGTTGATCGCCACGGTGTTGTAGATCTCGTCCGGGGCGATGGACGTGACGGTCACGACCACCTGCACCTCGTTGCGCAGGCCCTTGCCGAACGCGGGGCGCAGCGGGCGGTCGATCAGACGGCACGTGAGGATCGCGTCCGTGGACGGGCGACCCTCACGGCGGAAGAACGAACCGGGGATGCGACCTGCGGCGTACATCCGCTCCTCGACGTCCACCGTGAGCGGGAAGAAGTCGAAGCCCTCCCGCGGGTGCTTGCCCACGGCCGTGGCCGAGAGCATGGAGGTCTCTTCGTCGATGTAGACCATGGCCGAACCCGCGGCCTGGCGGGCGAGTCGGCCGGTTTCGAAGCGCACGACGCGCTTGCCGTACGAGCCGTTGTCGATGACGGCTTCTGCACTCTGGATTTCGGGACCCTCCAAGGGTCACCTCCGTTTCTTCGTGGTGCGCGATCCGCGCGACACACCGGTCTTCGATCGAGGCGCTCGCAGCGCGTGAGCGTTGCGAAGGCCACTGTCGAGGACCGCGACATGCAGCGCGGTCACGCCATGACGTGATTTCTCGTTGGACTGTCCGGACACGCGGTCCGGGTGGCGGTGTTCGTCACGAACAGCGCCGGTTGCGGCGGTTCCCCGCGCTCCGACAGGGGCACGGGGAACCGGTCACATCACTTGCGCAGGCCGAGGCGCTCGATGAGCGCACGGTAGCGGGCGATGTCGGTGCGACGCAGGTAGTCCAGCATGCGACGACGCCGTCCCACCAGGGCCATGAGGCCACGGCGGGTGTGGTGGTCGTGCTTGTGCATCTTCAGGTGCTCGGTCAGATCGGAGATCCGACGGGACAGCACCGCGATCTGCACCTCGGGCGAACCGGTGTCACCCTCGTGCGTCGCGTACTCGGTGATGATCTGGTTCTTGATCGTGGCATCCAGGGCCATGTGTAACTCCTCGAGTCAGTACCGTGACCGCCCGGTGCGCGAGATTCTCGCCCGGGGTCCGGGAGCGAGCTCCCGGGGTCGGACCGCCACGGACCGCAGTCAGACCAGCGTCCATCCTAACCGATCCTCCGCCGGGGCACCGTAAGGACCGTCACCACTCGGCGGACGACGGCGCGGCGCACCGCTGCAGGGCCCCGCACCCACACGGTGCGGCAGCGCTGTCGCCGCCCCGCGGGAGGGCCAGCGCCGTCCAACGGGAGCGACGTCGCCGCCCCGCGGGAGCGCCCCGGACGTGCGAAGCGGGACCGACCTGGAACAATGGGGGCATGCAGAAGATGAACGTCGAATCATTCAACCTGGACCACCGCAGCGTGGCCGCCCCCTACGTGCGGATCGCGGATCGGAAGGAACTGCCGGGTGGTGACACCCTCGTGAAGTACGACGTCCGCTTCACCCAGCCCAACCAGGCGCACCTGGAGATGCCGGCGGTACACTCGATCGAGCACCTCACCGCGGAGCACATGCGCAATCACACGGACGCCCTGATCGACTTCTCCCCCATGGGCTGCCAGACCGGTTTCTACGCGCTCATGCTGGGAGTGGAGACCGAGGAGTTCGAGCGCCTGCTCGAGCGCACCTTCCGGGACATCCTCGAGGCGGACGAAGTCCCGGCCGCGAACGAGGTGCAGTGCGGCTGGGGCGCCAACCACAGCCTCGAGGCCGCCCAGGATGCGGTGCGCGGATTCCTGGCCGAGCGCGAGCACTGGGACGAGGTCACGCGGTGACGGACGACGCCGCACGGTTCGCCGCGTGCGTGGGCGCACCGGCCGTCGTGGTCGCCATGGCGGAGGAGGCCGAACCGTTCCTCGCGGACGCCGACTCCCGCTGCGAGAACCCCCACGTGATCGGCGGTGCCGAGCTGTACGCCGTCGAGGCCGCGGGGCGCCCCGTGCTCGTGGTGCGTACCGGGATCGGATTGGTCAATGCCGCGTCGACCCTGAGCGTGATGCTGGAGCGGTTCGAACCGAGCGCCGTGATCTCCGCCGGTTCCGCCGGGGGCCTGCGCGCGGACGTCAACGTGGGTGACCTGGTGATCGGCACCGAGTTCCGCTACGCGGACGCGGACGCGACCGCCTTCGGGTACGAACCGGGACAGGTGCCCGGGATGCCCCCGGCCTTCGCGGCGTCGTCGGAGCTCGTGACGGCCGCGAGCAGCCTCGTGGCCGCAGAGGGCTACGCCGCGTGGCGCGGGACGATGCTCTCGGGCGGTGCGTTCGTCACGGCGCGCAACGTGGGGGCGACCCGCGAGGTGTTCCCCGAAGCCCTGAGCACGGACATGGAGACCACGGCGCTCGCGCACGTGTGCCACGACCGTGGCGTGCCCTTCCTGGCCGTGCGCGCGATCTCGGACCTGTGCGGTCCCGCCGCGGACCAGCAGTTCCACATGGAACTGGACATCGTGGCCCGGATCAGTGCCCAGGCCGTGACCGAACTGCTCGGCGGGCTCCCGCCCGTCCAGCCACCCACACGTCGAGAAGAACGAGGAACGCATGAGTGACGACAAGACCAAGGACCTGAAGGACGCCGCCCCGGACGTCGCCAAGCACGTGCTGCGCGACGGTCACGAGATCCCCCAGCTGGGGTTCGGCACGTACCCCATGGACGACGCCGAGGCCGAGGCCCTGATCCCCGAGGCCGTGTGGCGCGGCTACCGGCTCATCGACACCGCGGTGAACTACGGCAACGAACGCGGCGTGGGCCTCGGTGTGCGCTATTGCGACATCCCCCGCTCGGACCTGTTCCTCACGTCCAAGCTCCCGGGCCGGGATCACGGTACGGACAGCGTGCGGCGGTCGCTCGAGGGCACGCTCGAACGGCTCGGCACGGACTACCTGGACCTCTACCTGATCCATTGGCCCAACCCCAGCGTGGACCGGTACGTGGACACGTGGCGCGCCATGATGGCCGCGCGCGACGAGGGCCTCATCCGCTCGATCGGTGTCTCCAACTTCCTGCCCGAGCACCTCCTGCGCCTGGAGCGGGAGACCGGGGAGATGCCCGTGGTCAACCAAGTGGAGCTGCACCCGCAGTACCAGCAAGAGACCCTGCGGGCGTTCCACGAGGAGCACAAGATCCTCACCGAGGCGTGGTCCCCGCTGGGGCGCAAGACGGACCTCCTGCAGGACCCGTGGCTCGTGGAGATCGCACGCAAGGTGGGACGCACCCCGGCCCAGGTGGCGCTGCGCTGGCACGTGCAGTCGAGCATCGTGGCGATCCCCAAGTCCTCGAACACCGAGCGCATGGCGGAGAACATCGACGTGTTCGAGTGGGAACTCACGGACGAGCAGATGGAACGGGTGCGCATGCTGCACACCGGCATCAGCGGTTCGGGGTTCGACCCCTCCGTGCACGAGGAGATGTGATCAGCCCCACCGGGTGAGCTCAGTCGGTCCCGCGCGCCTGTTCCCGCAGGATGTCGCGGGACCGATTCACGTCGTCGCGCATCTGGGACACGAGCGCGTCGATCCCCCGGTAGGCCACCATCCCGCGCAGGCGTTCCACGAATTCGACCACCACGGTCTGCCCGTAGAGGTCGAAGTCCTCCACGGCCTCGTCCGGGCGGTCGATCACGTGGGCCTCGACCTGGCGGTTCACACCGTCGAACGTGGGATTCGACCCCACGGAGATCGCCGTGGGCCAGCGGGTGCCGTCCTGGTCCACGAGCCAGCCCGCGTAGACCCCATCCGCCGGGATGAACCCCGTGGCCTCGGGTGCCAGGTTGGCCGTGGGGAAGCCCAGTTCACGCCCGCGTGCGGCCCCGTGCACCACTTCCCCGCGCATGCGGTGGTGCCGGCCGAGCAGTTTGGCAGCACCGCGGATGTCCCCCGCCTCGAGGCACGAGCGCACCCACGTGGACGAGCAGCGACGGTCGTCGCTCCAGCCCACCAGACCGTTGAGTGCATCCGTGTCCTCGGGGACCAGACCCGCGACGTCGTCCACGACCTCGACCTCGAAGCCGTGTTCACGGCCGAGCTCCCTGATCACCGGCAGGTCCCCCGTGTTGTCACGCCCGAGTCGGACGTCCGACCCGATCACGAGACACACCGCGCCCAGTGGTTTCACGAGGTAGTCGACCACGAACTCCTCGGGGCTCAGCCCGGAGAACTCGAGGCTGTACGGCAGCACGAGGACGGCGTCCACGCCTGTGGCCTCAAGGGCGTCGAGCTTGTCCTCGAGACCCATGATGAGTCCGGGGTGAGATTCGGGCCGGTGCACGAGAGCCGGGTGCGGATCGAAGGTCACGACCACGGAGCGGGCCTCGAGACGCCGGGAGGTCTCGAGCAGCCGCGCGAACACGTGTTGATGACCGCGGTGGACACCGTCGAAGTTGCCGATGCTCACCACGGAGGGACCGAATCCCGGGGTGACCTCGTCCAGGCTTCTCCAGCGAATCACTGTTCTCCTCGATGTCTTCTGCGTGGTCAGGGTGTGTGCGGGCGACGTCTAGAGCCTACCGCTCCGCCGGGAGGGCCGTGTCAGCCACAACCACACGAGCCCCACGATCGGGAGCACGAGCGGCACGTAGCCGTAGCCGGCACCGAAGTGGGACCACACGCTCGCCTTGGGGAACAACTGCGGTTCCAGGACACTGAGCAGGCCCACGCCCAGCACACCCACGAGCTCCACGACCACGGCCACCGTGGCGACCCTGTGCCAGCCCGGACCGGACTTGGCCAAGGCGATCGTCGCCAGGACGTAGATCGCGGCGGAGATCGTGGACAGGATGATCGCGAGCGGGGCCACGGAGAACTCGGTGGCGAGCTGGTAGAGCGAGCGCACCCCCGCGGAGAGCGAGAAGACGGCGTACACCACGATCAGCAGCCGCCCGAACCCCGAGTTCTTCCGGTCGGATCCCGCGCGGGGCCCTGACCGCCCGAAACGGTTCTGCAGCGTGGTGCGTGAGGGCTCAGCCATGCTCGTCCTTCCCCCGGCGGCCCGTCCCGGCCGCTGCGGCGTCACTGGTAGTAGTAGATGAAGTTCATGCGGTAGACCATCACGGCCACCACGGGACCGGCGGCGGCCAGGATGAGGGTGGACCACCGCGAGCGTTCCACGAGGGACCACACGAACGTCCCCGCGGGGATCAGCAGCGCCGTGAGCAAGTAGCCCCAGTACTCGAGCAGGCTCCCGGAGGGATCCGGACCCAGCACGGGCAGGAACACTGAGCCCACCGCGTAGACCAGCAGGAACGCCTCGAGCACGAGCACGGAACCCTGGGAGAAGTCGTCCGGCGCACGGCCGCGCGCGGCCTGCACGAGGCAGATCACGCACGAGAGCGCACCCAGGACCACCGATGCCCAGAACCACCCGTCATAACCCCACAGCATCAGTCGTGCGTCCGTTCCGTTCGCTTGGTTCCGTCCTGTCCCGCTCCGGGGTCACCCGCCCCGGGTTTTTTCACGCCTGTATCATCTGGCGCCGCGGCAGCCGTGAACGTCACCCCCGCCGCGATCCCGAGCACCGACGTCGTGTACCGGCGGTCGGCGGGGCCACGGTCCTCGGCGAGGGCCACGAGTGTCCCGTCCGGTGCGAAGCATGCGACGGGCAGCTCCGCCCGGGATCCCTCGCGCCCCTCGGAGCCCGACGCCGCGGCGTCGCCGGCGGATGCGGTGTCGCCGGCGCCTGCCCCGGAACGAGACGCGGCGCCGTCGACCTGCGAAGCGCCGCCAGGATGAACCTGCGTCGCGGCGATCCTGCGCCCGTGCGACAGGTCCGTAGCCTCCCGGGCGGCGAGCTCGCGCACGGGAAACAGCCCGCGGGCGGCGTCGTCGATCGGCAGCGTCGAGACCGTGCCGCCGGCGCGCACCTGCTCCGTGAGCTCGTCGAGCGTGTGCGACTGCTCGAGCGTGAACGACCCCACGCGCGTGCGCCTCAGCGCCGTGAGGTGCCCGCCCACGCCCAGGGCCTCCCCGAGGTCGCGCGCGAGGGCGCGGATGTACGTCCCGGAGGAGCACGTCACGGTCGCATCGACATCCACCGCGGTGGGCTCAGCGTCGGTCGGCTCGCGGGAGATCCCGTGCACCGTGAACTCGTGGACGGTGACCGGTCGCGCGGGCAGCTCCACGTCCTCGCCCTTGCGCACGCGGGCGTACGAGCGCTGCCCGTCCACCTTGATCGCGCTGACCGCGGACGGGACCTGCTGGATGTCACCGGTCAGCTCGGCGACCGCGGCCAGGACGGCGTCATCGGTGAGCGCGGCAAGCCGCTCGGGCGCGGCCGTGCTCGTGACGTCCCCCTCGGCGTCGTCGGTCACGGTCGCGGCACCCAGGCGGATGCTCGCCCGGTACGTCTTGTCCGTGCCCGTGACGTAGGTCAGCAGCTTGGTGGCCTTCTCGACCCCCACGACCAGCACGCCCGACGCCGCGGGGTCCAGCGTGCCCGCGTGACCCACCTTGCGGGTCCCCGCGAGGCGGCGCATGCGTGAGACGACGTCGTGCGAGGTCCAGCCGAGCGGTTTGTCCACGACGACGAGCCCGGCCACCCTCGGGAGCGAGGGTGCCGGGCTCGGGATCTGCTGGCGATCGGTCACCGGGTCAGTCCCGCGACCGACTCTCGGGGGCTTCGTCATCCGCGTCGGACGTGCGGTAGGCGTCATCCCCCGCGGCGTACTGAGCGCCCTGGGCCTGTTCAGCCACCTGGGCGTCCTTCTCACGCGCGGTGCGCAGCAGCGACTCGAGACGTGCGGCGTCCGCGGGGATCTCGTCCGCGACGAAGGTGAGCGTGGGGGTCAGGCGCGCGGTGATGTTCCTACCCACCTCGGAGCGCAGGATGCCCTTGGCGGACTCCAGGGCCCGCGCGGTCTCCTGACGCTGCGTCTCGTCCCCGTAAACGGTGTAGTACACGGTCGCATGCTGCAGGTCGTTGGTGACCCGGGCGTCCGTGACGGTCACGAAACCCACCCGGGGGTCCTTGATCCTGCGTTCGAGCGCCTGGGCCACGATCACCTTGATGCGATCGGCCAGTCGAGCGGCGCGGGCGGCGTCGGCCATGGTGGTACTCCTCGTGTCCGGGCAACGCCGGGGCGTTGCACTGTGCGGGGGTGGTGCGCCGTGACGCGTCACCCGGTGCGATCCGCCCGTCACGGAACGGATCGCGGTGCGGGCGGAGTGCCCGCGTGATCTCGTGGGAATCACACGGGCACCCGGACCCGCTGTCACGTGGTCGCGGCCGGTGCGCTCGCGTGAGGGCACCGGCCGCGGGGACCCGTCAGTCGCGCGGCTTCTCGCGCATCTCCCAGGTCTCGATGAGGTCACCCTCGCGGATGTCGTTGAAGGAACCGAGTCCGATACCGCACTCGTAACCCTCGCGCACCTCGGTGGCGTCGTCCTTGAACCGGCGCAGCGAATCGATGGTGAGGTTGTCCTGCACCACGTTGCCGTCGCGCACCAGGCGGGCCTTGCCGTTGCGGCGCACCACACCCTTGGTGATGTACGCACCGGCGATGTTGCCCCACTTGGACGAGCGGAAGACCTCGCGGATCTCGGCGGTACCGAGCTCCACCTCCTCGTACTCCGGCTTGAGCATGCCCTTGAGCGCGCTCTCGACGTCGTCGATCGCGTTGTAGATCACGGAGTAGAACTTCATCTCCACGCCCTCGCGCTCGGCCAGGTCCGTCACGCGCTCGGCGGGACGAACGTTGAAGCCGATGATCACGGCGTTGTCCACCGTGGCCAGGTTGACGTCGTTCTGGGTGATCGCGCCCACGCCGCGGTGGATGACCCGCAGCTGGACCTCTTCGCCCACGTCGATCTTGAGCAGCGAGTCCTCAAGCGCCTCCACGGCACCGGACACGTCACCCTTGATGATGAGGTTGAGGGTATCGATCTTGCCCTCGGCCACGGCCTCGTCGAAGGACTCGAGCGTGATCCGCTTGCGGCGCTTGGCGAGTTGGGCATTGCGGTCCGCGGCCTCACGCTTCTCAGCGATCTGACGCGCGGTGCGCTCCTCCTGGGTGGCCAGGAACGTGTCACCCGCGCGCGGCACGGAGGACAGACCCAGCACCTGCACCGGGCGGGACGGCAGCGCCGCCTCCACGGTGCGGCCCATCTCGTCGAACATGGCACGCACGCGACCGTACGCGGCACCGGCCACGATCGAATCGCCCACGGTGAGGGTGCCGGACTGGACCAGCACGGTGCACACCGCGCCGCGGCCCTTGTCCAGGTTGGCTTCGATGGCGACGCCGCGGGCGTTCTTGTCCGGGTTCGCCTGCAGTTCCAGAGCGCCGTCCGCCGTGAGCACGATGGCGTCCAGCAAGTCGTCGATGTGCAGGTTCTCGCGGGCGGAGACGTCCACGAACATGGTGTCGCCGCCGTACTCCTCGGGCACCAGGCCGTACTCGGTGAGCTGACCGCGGATCTTCTCCGGGTTGGCGTCCGGCTTGTCGACCTTGTTCACGGCCACCACGATCGGCACGTTCGCCGCCTGGGCGTGGTTGAGTGCCTCGACGGTCTGCGGCATCACGCCGTCGTCCGCGGCGACCACGAGCACGGCGATGTCCGTGACCTGCGCACCACGGGCACGCATCGCGGTGAACGCCTCGTGACCCGGGGTGTCGATGAACGTGATGAGCCGTTCCTGACCGTCCACCTCGGTGGAGATCTGGTACGCACCGATGTGCTGGGTAATGCCGCCGGCCTCACCCTCGATCACCTTGGTGTTACGGATCGCGTCCAGCAGGCGGGTCTTACCGTGGTCCACGTGACCCATGACAGTGACCACCGGCGGGCGCGGTGCCAGGACGTCCTCGCCCTCAGCCTCCAGTTCCGCCTCGAGGTCGATGTCGAAGGACTCGAGCAGCTCGCGCTCCTCGTCCTCCGGGGAGACCACCTGGATCTGGTAGCCGAGCTCGGCACCCAGCAGCTGGAAGGTGTCCTCGTCCAGGGACTGGGTCTGCGTGGCCATCTCACCCAGGTGGATGAGCACGGTCACGAGCGACGCCGGGTTCGCGTTGATCTTCTCCGCGAAGTCCATGAGCGAGGCACCGCGGCGCAGCCGCACCACAGTGCTGCCGTCGCCGTGGGGAACCGACACGCCGCCGACGGCGGGTGCGCTCATCTGCTCGAGCTCCTGGCGCTTCGCCCGCTTCGACTTGCGGTGCTTGCCGCGGGCACCACCGCGGCCGAAGGCACCTTGCGTGCCACCGCGGCCACCGCGGCCGCGGAAACCACCGCCGCCACCGGTACCACCACCGCCGGCGCCACCACCGCGGCGGGGTCCCCCACCGGGTGCCGGGCGGCTACCGATCGGGGCCACACCCGTGGTGTGACCGGGCATCATGTTCGGCGAGGGGCGGGGCCCACCGGGACGGGGGCCGCCCTGACCCGTTCGCGGTGCACCCGTACGGGGCGCACCGGGACGCGGGCCACCCTGGCCCGCCTGAGCGGGACGAGGGCCACCCGGACGGGGACCGCCGGGACGGGGTCCGCCCTGACCGGCATTGCTCGAACGCATCCCCTGCTGGGACGCGAACGGGTTGTTCCCCGGACGCGGTGCTCCGGGCTTGGCCGAGCGCTGCTGGCCGGGGCGCGGCGCACGCTGACCACCGTCGGAACCGCGGCCCATGCCCTGCTGGGACGCGAACGGGTTGTTCCCCGGACGCGGTGCGGACTGACCCGGCTTGGCACTACCGGGCTTGGGAACGTTGGCACGGGGGCCCGGGGTCGCCGCACTGCGCGGCGTGGCCGAGTCGGAGGCGGCGGGCTTGGAGGCAGCGGGCTTCGCGACCGGGGTCTCGGAGGCTTGGTGCTCGGACACCGGCTTCGCGGGGGCCTTGGGGGCACCCGGGGTCGGCGCGGCGAATCCGGCAGCGGGCTTGGCCGCGGCGTCGGAACCGGCGGGCTTGGACTGGACCCTGCCCCCGGGCTTGGGCGCGGAGGACTTCTCCGCGGGCTTCCTGGCGCCCTGCTGCGCGGGCTTGCCGGAGTTGCCCCCGGCGGAATTCTTGGACTGGGCGGCGGAATCGCCGCCGGCGGGGTACGCCGAACGCAGTTTCTTGGCCACGGGCGGTTCCACCGTGGAGGACGCTCCGCGAACGAATTCGCCGAGTTCCTGAAGTTTGGAAATAGCTTCCTTGGACGTGATTCCGAGCTCTTTGGCGAGCTCGTGGACACGGGGCTTGGCCACTGTTCTCCTGTCTCGGTCCGCACCGAAACAGGTACGAACCGCTTATTTTCCGTTGACGTGGCCACCGGACGCACACGTGCGTCCCGCGTGGCCGCGGGTTGAGTACTCGAAGGCACTCATCGGCCGGCACTCATTGGTTTTCCATGGGCTTCTGACTCGCTTTCCTGGTGTTCGTCCTCCTGCACCGGCAGGAGGACGCGCAGCTGTTGCTCGAGGTCGTCCGTGGTCACGGCGGTACGGAACGAGCGATGGAACGCCCGTTTGCGCACCGCGGTGGCAACGCACTGCCGGGTGGCGTGCACCCAGGCTCCTCGGCCTCCCGCTCGGCGGTGAAGATCCGCCACGACCCGGGGGCCCTGCGGTGTGTCCTCCATCGTCACGCGGACGAGTTGATCAGGGGGGCTCACCTCTCGGCACCCCACACAGGTACGAAGACTGTTGACGCTCATCCCCGCTCCTCATGACCCGTCGTCCGGTTTTCAGGCGGCACGGAACCGCGCGGAAGGACGATGGTCGACCTGATCAGAGCAAAGTCTAGCGCGCCGCGCCGGATTCCCCCGAATCCTGGGGTTGTTCAGCGATCCGTCGCGCGGGATTCGGGGACGATGTCGATGCGCCACCCCGTGAGCCGCGCGGCCAGGCGGGCGTTCTGCCCCTCCTTGCCGATCGCGAGGGACAGCTGGGCGTCCGGGACGACGGCGCGCGCGGAGCGGGCACCCTCGTCCAGCACGTTCACCCGGGACACCCGCGCCGGGGACAGGGCGTTGCCAATGAACCGGGCGGGATCGTCCGAGTAGTCGATGATGTCGATCTTCTCGTCTCCGAGCTCGTTCATCACCGCGCGCACGCGCGAACCCATGTCACCGATGCACGCACCCTTGGCGTTGGCCCCGGGGCGCTTGGCGGCCACGGCCATCTTGGTGCGGTGCCCGGCCTCGCGCGCCAGGGTCACGATCTCCACGGAACCGTCCGCGATCTCGGGGACCTCCATCTCGAACAGTCGGCGCACCAGATCCGGGTGGGAGCGGGACAGCGTGATGGACGGGCCCTTGAACCCGCGCTTGGCCTCCACGACGAACGCGCGGATCCGCTGACCGTGCTCGTAGCGCTCCCCGGGGACCTGCTCGTGCGGCGGCAGCAGTCCCTCCACGGTGCCCAGGTTCACCTGGACCATCTTGGGGTTGTTGCCCTGCTGGATCTGACCGGAGACGAGTTCCCCCTCACGGCCCTTGAAGTGACCCAGGACGTTGTCGTCCTCGACGTCGCGCAGCTTCTGCAGGATGACCTGGCGCGCGGTCGCGGCGGCGATACGTCCGAAACCGGACGGGGTGTCATCGAACTCGCCCACCCGCTCGTCGTTCTCGTCCAGCTCGGGAGCCCAGATGGTCACGTGTCCACTGCGACGATCGACCTCGGCACGGGCGCCGTTGATGGCCCCGGGCGAGCGCATGTACGCGAGCAGCAGGGCCTGTTCGATCGTGGGGATCAGCACGTCCACGGGGATGTCGCGCTCGCGTTCCAGCAAGCGCAGGGTGCTCATGTCGATGTCCATGTGTCCGGCCTTCCTTCGCACCACGCGGGGGTTCCGCACCGTGTTCGGGGCCGGGAACCAAACAGCGCGCCGCACGCGGGGTGCGGAGCGCTGCTGCATGGGTCTGTCTCGTGTTCTTCCGGCTATCGTACATCCCCGCGGGGACGTCAGATCTCCACCTCCACCTTGGCACCGCGCACGTCCGCGTAGGCCACGCGCTCGGGGTCCAGGTACTTCACCGGCATTCCCTTCTTGGGTTGGTGCCAGCGCTGGACCACGGCGTGGTCCTCGTGCGCCTCGAGCAGCCGCGCCGAGTAGCGCTCCCCCTCCGCGGGCCGGATCCGCACGAGGTGACCCACGCTGCGCCGCCAGTGCCGCGGCGTCTCCAGGTCGCGCGTGGCCCCCGGCGAGGACACCTCGAGTTCGTAGGGCGGGCCGGGCACGGGGTCGTCACGGTCCAGGGCGTCGGAGACCTGCCGCGCCACCTCCGCCACGCGGTCCAGGCTCAGCGAGTCCGTACCGTCCGGCAGGTCCACGAGCACGCGTAGCGTTCGGTTCCCGCCCTGGCCCGTGAACTCGCACTGTTCCAGGAAGAGCCCGGCGGCCTCGACCACCGGTTCCACGCTCGCGCGGATGCGCGCCTCGTCCATTGTCGTCATGTCCGTCCTCCTCGTGCGGCTCGCGGGGTCACCGCGCCGCGTTCGTCCTGCGTGCTGCTCCCTATCATGGAACAGACCCGTCCCCCGGAGGAATTCGTGAGTTCTCGCCCGCCCGCACCTCCCGCCCGCGCCTGGCGCGTCCTGGCCGAGGCGCTCACCCTGGCCCTGGTGCTCGTGCTCGCCGCGGGTTCGTGGGCTCGTTGGCGTTCGTTGTCCGACGACGACGCCGCACGCCTCGGCGCGCGCGCGACCGTCGCCTCCGTGCGCACGGACCTGCACCCCGATCCCTCGGTCCTTCCCGACGCCGTCCTGGCGGATCAGGAGGCCGCGTTCGGTCCGGCGGCAACTCCCTCCCAGGCCCGCCACCTCGAGGCACGCGGTACCGGGGCCCCGCCGAGTTCACTGGCCGACGCCGCAGCATGGCTCGAGGACGTCGCCAGGACCTCGCCGAACGGGGAGCTGGCGGCCACCGCCGCGAGCGTCGCGGCGTCGTGGTGGGCGGCGGAGCCACCACCGGCTGGCGCGGACCCCACCGCACGCCGAACAGAAGAGAGCGAGGCGGGTTCGGGGGCCGGTTCCCCCGCAACGTCGGACGGATCCGCAGGGGAACGGGACGGTGACGGCCCTGGCAGCGGAGCGGCATCGAAAGTAGCCACCAAGGAAGGGGACGGCGAGGACACCGACGACGACGCGGCGTCGTCGTGCGAACCTGCGCAGCTCGCCGCGGTCACGGCCCTGGACCGTGCGCGGTTCACCGCCGAGGCGGCCGCTGCGCGGATCCCGGCCGACGCCGCACAGAGGGGCACCATGGACGCGGTCACGGACACGCTCGATGCCACGCTGCGTGAGCCGGCGTTGACTCCGATGTTGTCGTGCGATCCCGCACCCGTCGCGGGCGGTCACGTCCTGCCCGCCGGCTTCGCGGAGGACCCCACCCGAGCGGTGGGCGGGGCACTGCGCGAGGCGAGCGCCGCCCTCGTGTCCGCCGTGGGGGCGTCGTCGCCCGAGGACCGGGACTGGCTGCTCACGGCGCTGCTGGAGACGGCCGTCGCAGCGCAGCGCCTGGACCCCGAACACCCGGTGCCCGCCCTGCCGGGGAGGGACTGACGCGCGGCGCACGCGCCGGTCAGCGACCCGTGAGGACGTCCCACCCGAGCTTGGCGATCAACACCGTGACCACTGTAAAGAAGACCACGCGGATGAACGCGCTGCCCCGGGCCACCGCGGTGCGTGCGCCGAGGTAACCCCCGGCCATGTTGCTGAGCCCGAGCACGAGACCCAGCCCCCACAGGACGGAACCGTGCGCGGCGAAGACCGCGATGGCGCCGATGTTCGTGGCCAGGTTGACGATCTTGGCCTTCGCGCTCGCCGCGAGGAAGCTGTAGCCCAGTAACGATACGAGCCCGATGATCAGGAACGACCCCGTTCCCGGGCCCATGACGCCGTCGTAGAAACCGATCAGGGCGCCCAGCGCGACAGCCAGTCCGTAGTGCCGCGCGCCGGTGTGTCGCAGCGCGGTCAGCTGACCCATGGACGGCTTGGCCACCGTGAACACGAGCACGGCGATCAGCGCGAGCACGATGATCGGCTTGAACACCGCGGCCGGGAGTGCGGCGGCCACGGCCGCACCCGCCCCCGACGCGACGAGGGCCACGACGGCCATGGGCAGCGCGGTGCGCAGGTCCGGGTGGACGCGACGGTAGAACGTCACCGCGGACGTGGTCGTGCCGAAGACCGAGCCCATCTTGTTCGTCGCGAGCGCCTGGACCGGTGTGATGCCCGGGATCAGCAGCATCACGGGCAGTTGGAGCAACCCTCCACCGCCCACCACGGCGTCGATGAACCCCGCGGCGAAACCCGTGAGCACCAGCAGCACGACGAAGCCGGAGGCGGCGGAGTCCAGACCGGAGCCCGCGAGGGAGGACAGGTCCATGACGGAACACCCGGGCCAGGACTACAGGGTGTCGTCCGCGGGGGTATCCGATCCGCGCAGTTCGGCGGTGAGTTCGGCAACCACGTCCTCGCGCGCGATGTCCCGGGACTGCCCGCTGCGGCGGTCCTTGAGCTCGAGCATCCCGTCCTTGAGCCCGCGGCCCACCACGAGCACGGTGGGTACGCCCAGCAGCTCGGCGTCGCCGAACTTCACACCCGGGGAGACCTTGGGACGATCGTCGAACAGGACGCTGATCCCGGCGTCCTCGAGGTGCGCGACGATCTCCTCCGCGGCCTCGAGCACCTCCGTGCCCTTGCCCGTGGCGACCACGTGGACGTCCGCGGGGCTGAGGTCGCGCGGCCACAACAGGCCCTTGTCGTCGTGGTAGAACTCCGCCACGGCCGCGAGCGCGCGGGTCACGCCCACACCGTAGGAGCCCATGGTCACGGTCACGAGCTTGCCGTTGCTGTCCAGCACCCTGAGCCCGAGGGCATCGGCGTACTTGCGCCCGAGCTGGAAGACGTGGCCCATCTCCATGCCACGCGCGATCTCGAGGGGCCCGGAACCGTCCGGTGCGGGGTCCCCGTCACGCACCGTGCAGGCCTCGAGGGTGCCGTCCCACGAGAAGTCGCGCTCGGCGACCAGGTGGTAGACGTGGGTCTCGGCCACGTTCGCGCCGGTGATCCACGAGGTGCCCGGCACCACGCGGGGGTCCACGAAGTACGGGATGCCCGTGCGGGACTCGGAACCGAGCAGGGCGTCGTCGCGGCTCAGACCCGGACCGATGTAGCCCTTGACGAGTTCGGGCACGGCACGCAGCTCGTCCTCGGTCGCGGCGGCGACCTCGAGTTCACCGCCCTGTCCGAGGGCCTCACCGATCCCGGCTTCCACGCGCTTGAGGTCCACGTCGCGGTCCCCGGGAACGCCCACGGCCACGAGCTGACGCTTACCACCGGGCAACGAGACGGACAGCACGACGTTCTTGAGCGTGTCCGCGGCGGTCCACGGCTCGCCTTCGCGGGGGTGCAACTCGTTGGAGCGCTCCACAAGCGTCTCGATCGTGGGGCTCGCGGGGGTACGGTGCACGTGGGCCGCAGGAGCGTCCGCGTAGTCGATCGGTTCCGGGACCACCGTCGTCACGGCTTCCACGTTCGCGGCGTAGCCTCCAGCCGAGCGCACGAAGGTGTCCTCACCCACGGACGAGGGGTGCATGAACTCCTCGGACCGGGATCCGCCCATGGCCCCCGAGGTCGCGGACACGGCCACGACCGGCAGGCCGAGGCGTTCGAAGATCCGCACGTACGCCGCGCGGTGCTTAGCGTAGGACTCGTCCAACCCCGCGTCGTCGATGTCGAACGAGTAGGAGTCCTTCATGATGAACTCCCGCCCGCGCAGCAGACCCGCGCGGGGGCGGGCTTCGTCCCGGTACTTGGTCTGGATCTGGTACAGCGAGACCGGGAGGTCCTTGTAGGACGAGTAAAGATCCTTCACGAGCAGCGTGAACATCTCCTCGTGCGTGGGCGCGAGCAGGTAGTCCGCGCCCTTGCGGTCCTGCAGCCGGAAGAGGTTCTCACCGTACTCGGTCCAGCGGTTGGTGGCCTCGTAGGGTTCGCGCGGCAACAGCGCCGGGAAGTGCACCTCCTGGGCGCCGATCGCGTTCATCTCCTCGCGCACGATCCGCTCGACCTTCCCCAGGACGTTCAGCCCCAGGGGCAACCACGTGTAGATCCCGGGCGCCGCGCGGCGGATGTACCCGGCGCGCACCAGGAGCTTGTGGCTGTCCACGTCTGCGTCCACGGGGTCTTCGCGCAGCGTGCGCAGGAACAAGGAACTCAGGCGAAGGGGCATGAAGGGATCCTATCCACCCGTGAAGGGATCGATCGAAGCGGCGGGTATCCCCGCGAGTCTATCGCTGCGCGGCACCGGCGCACGCCGGGCCCGGGGGCTCACAGGAGGACCGTGGCGAAATCCCCGTGCCGCCGGAAACCCACTCGGCGGTATGTGGCCAGGGCGGGTGCGTTGAACGAGTTCACGTAGAGGCTCACGGTCGGGACGTACTGCCGGGCGAGCGCCACGGTCGCGGCCATACACGGCACGGCCAGTCCCCTCCCCCGGTGCTCGGGGTCCACCCACACGCCCTGGATCTGGCACACGGACCCGTGCAGCGACCCGATGTCCGCCTTGAAGATCACGGTGCCGTGCTCGTCGGTGAGCACCGCGGTCCTGCGATCGCGCACGAGGGAGCGCACTCGCTGGCGGTAACCCTCCGCCCCGGTGGTGAAGGGGGAGTACCCCACTTCCTCGGTGAACATGGCCGCGGCCGCGGGCAGCACGCGAGGGAAGTCCTCGTCCTGCGCCCATCGCACATCGCGGGCGGGCCCCGTGAACAACTCGGGTGCGGGATCACGGTCCATCACGAGCAGCGGTTGCACGGGACGGACGTCGAAGGGTTCGGGCCACGTGTCCCGCAATCGTTCCCACAGTCCGAGCACGGGATCGGCGGGACCGAAGAACGAGGCGAAGCGGGGGCCGCCGCGGGCCAGGACGTCCGCGACGAGGTCCGTCCCGGTCTGGTCGAGCACCACGGGGACCACGTTGGTTCCCGCCCAGCACGCGCCCACGAGCTCGCCGGAGGAGTCCACCACACCGATCACGGGCGGCTGCCGCCGACCGCGGGCGGCCCGGATCCGGGCCACGTGCGCCGCGACGAACACCCCGGACACCGCGTGCCGCGCCAGCAGGCGGTCCAGTGCCGACTGGTTCACGGCGGCGGGTGAGAGCACCCGCGGGGCGCGGCGCAGGATCACCCGGCGGTCACAACCGGCGCGCCCTCGACCGGCTGGCCGTTCTCGTCCAATTCCATGCTCTCGGCCATCTCATTGGCCTGGGCGAGCAGGGTCTCCACGATCTGGTCCTCGGGAACGGTCTTGATGACCTCACCGCGCACGAAGATCTGGCCCTTACCGTTGCCCGAGGCCACGCCCAGGTCCGCTTCGCGGGCTTCCCCCGGGCCGTTGACGACGCAGCCCATCACGGCCACGCGCAGCGGCACGGTCAGGTGGGCCAGGCCCTCGTTGACCTCCTCGGCGAGCTTGTAGACGTCCACCTGCGCGCGCCCGCACGAGGGGCACGAGACGATCTCGAGCTTGCGCGGGCGCAGCCCAAGCGACTGCAGGATCTGATTGCCCACCTTGACCTCTTCGACCGGAGGCGCGGACAGGGACACGCGGATGGTGTCCCCGATGCCCTGACCGAGCAGGATGCCGAAGGCGGTCGCGGACTTGACGGTGCCCTGCAGGGCCGGGCCGGCCTCCGTGACACCCAGGTGCAGCGGCCAGTCTCCGCGCTCGGCGAGCAACTGGTAGGCGCGCACCATGGTCACGGGGTCGTTGTGCTTGACGGAGATCTTGAAGTCGTGGAAGTCGTGCTCCTCGAACAGCGAGGCCTCCCACACGGCGGACTCCACGAGCGCCTCCGGGGTGGCCTTGCCGTACTTCTGCAGCAGGCGCTTGTCCAGTGAGCCCGCGTTCACGCCGATCCGGATGGACACGCCCGCGGCCTCCGCCGCACGGGAGATGCCCTCGATCTGGTCGTCGAACTTGCGGATGTTGCCCGGGTTCACGCGCACACCGGCGCACCCGGCGTCGATCGCGGCGTAGACGTACTTGGGCTGGAAGTGGATGTCCGCGATCACCGGGATCGGGGACTTCATGGCGATGATGGGCAGGGCGTCGGCGTCGTCCTGGGACGGGCACGCCACGCGCACGATGTCGCAACCGGCGGCGTTGAGCTCGGCGATCTGCTGCAGCGTGGCGTTGATGTCCGTGGTGGGGGTCGTGGTCATCGACTGGACGCTGATCGGGTGCTCCGACCCCACACCCACCGCACCCACCTGGATCTGGCGGGTCTTGCGCCGGGGCGAGAGCACCGGTTGGGGCGCGGCGGGCATACCGAGATTGACCGAGGTCACGAATTGCCTCCCAAGGAAGTGGCGTCCGGGGCCCGTGACGCGCGCCCCGCGATGTTGCACTGTCCATTGTGCCCCACTCCTCCCACGTGCTACAGCCGCACGTGATGCGCCAAACACGACGCCGCCCCCGGAATGTTCCGGGGGCGGCGTCGCCATGGTACGGGGCGCGTGAGCGTCAGCGGCGCATGATCCTGCGCGCGAGCCAGTTGCCGAAGAACTGTACGAGCTGGACCAGGATGATGATCACGATCACCGCGGCCCACGTGACCTGGTCGTTGAAGCGTTGGTAGCCCAGGCGCAACGCGAAGTCACCCAGACCGCCGGCACCGATCGCACCGGCCATCGCGGACATGTCCGTGATGCCGATGACCAGGAACGTGTACCCCAGCACGAGCGGGCCGAGCGCCTCCGGAAGGATCACCGTGGTGATGATCTTCCAGCGCGAGACCCCCATGGACCGCGCGGCCTCGATCACCCCGGGATCCACCGTCATGAGGTTCTGCTCCACGATGCGGGCCACCGCGAACGTAGCGCCGATGGTCATGGTGAAGATCGCGGCGTTGGGGCCCAGGCGCGTGCCCACGACCGATTCCGTGACCTGACCCAGGGCGGCCAGCAGGATGATGAACGGGATGGGACGCACGAAGTTCACCAGGAGGTTCAGCGCGGTGAACAGTGGACCGTTCTCCAGGATGCTGCCCCGCCGGGTCACGTAGAGCCCCATGCCCACGGCCAGGCCGATGAGCCCGGCCAGCACGAGGGTCACGGAGACCATATACAGCGTCTGCCCGGTTGCGTCCAACAACTGCGGGCCCAGAGCAGACCACTCCATCACTCACTCACCTCCCGCACCGTGGTGACGGCGCGCAGACTCTCGACGGCGCGGTCCACGGACTCGTCCGAACCGGTCAGGGACAGCGTGAGCGTTCCGAAGGACTGTGACTGCAGGATGGAGATCCCCCCGAAGGCAATGTTGAAGCTGACACCGTCACGGGCGGCGTCCGAGAGCACGTCCCCGATCCGGTTCTGGTCGGTGACGTCCACCAGCACGAGCCGCCCGGGGTGTTCCCGGCGCAGCTTCTCGATCTCGTCCGCGCGCGGCACGGTGCGCGTGACCGAGGAGACGAACTTGCGCGTGGTCTGCGCCCGCGGGTGGGCGAAGACCTCCGCGGTGGTCCCGGTCTCCACCACCCGACCGCTGTCCATCACGGCCACGCGGTCCGCGGTGGCCCGCACCACGTCCATCTCGTGGGTGATCAACACGATGGTGATCCCCAGCTCACGGTTGACGCGCTTGAGCAGACCCAGGACCTCCTGGGTGGTCTCCGGGTCCAACGCCGAGGTGGACTCGTCCGCGAGCAGCAGTTCGGGATTGCTCGCGAGCGCGCGGGCGATCCCCACGCGCTGCTTCTGACCACCCGAGAGCTGCTCGGGGTAGTTCCCGGCGCGCTCGGTCAAGCCCACGAACTCCAACAGTTCCGCGACCCGCGCCTTGCGTTCCTCGGGCTTCCACCCGGCACGCTTGAGCGGGTACTCGATGTTGCCCGCCACGGTGCGTGACGTGAACAGGTTGAACTGCTGGAAGATCATCCCGATCTTGCGGCGGATGGGCGCCAGCTGGGACTCGCTGCGCCCGTCCACACGGTTACCGGCGACCTCGAGCGTCCCGGACGAGATCGGTTCCAGGCCGTTGATCAGCCGCACGAGGGTGGACTTGCCCGCCCCCGAGTAGCCGATCACCGCGAAGATCTCACCGCGGCGGATGTCCAGGTCCACGGAGTCCACCGCGGTCACGGTGCGCGGGCGGCGTTTGGACCCCGTGACGAAGACCTTGCTCACGTCCCGGAAACTGACCAGGGTGTCCGCCGTGGCGGACGGGCTCACTTGGTCTGCTCCTTGAGGTCCTGCGAGTAGCGGGCCAGCAAGTCCTTGAGCTCCTGCTGGTCCACCTTGGTGGGCACCGCGGTGCCCTTGGTCTCGGTCTTCTCCGCGTCCTGGACCTTGTCGTCGTAATAGAAGCTCGCGACCTTCTTCAGGGTCTCGTTGTCCGCGTTCGCCTCGGTCGCGGCGAAGAGGTTGTCGTACACCTTGGCACTGTCCGCGGTGGGATCGTCCTGAGCCAGCGCGGACTTGGGATCGATGTTCGCGCGGTCCAGGAAGTCGTTGTTGACCACGGAGGCGGCCACGGAGTCCATGGACAGCACGGTCTGCTCGGCGGACACCGGGCGGACCGTGACCTTGGACTTGGCGGTGTCGATGTCCTGCTCAGTGGGGGCGATCGTGTCCTTGGTGAACTCCACGAGACCCTGCTGGTGCAAGAGGTTCAGGGCGCGGGACAGGTTGATCGAGTCGTTCGGCACGGCGATCTCGTCACCCTGCTTGAAGTCACCCACGGATTTCACGCTCTTGGAGTACAGCCCCAGCGGGAAGATGGACGTGGAGCCCACGGGAGTGATGGTGTCCCCGGAGTTGTTGTTGTAATCGGCGAGGTACGCGATGTGCTGGAACCAGTTCATGTCGATGTCACCGCTCTTCAGAGCGGGGTTCGGCTGGCTGTAGTCACTGAAGTCCACGTACTCGACCGTGATGTCGTTGTCCGCGGCGACCTGCTTCAACGCGTCCTGCACAGGGGTCGAGCCCACGATCCCGACGGTGATCTTGCCGTCCGCGGCCGGGTCCGAGTTGTCGGAGCCGCCGCCGCACGCGGTGAGGGTGAGGCCCAGGGTGGTGGCCAACACGACGGGAATCAAACGCTTGGTTCGCATGATCATGCCTTTCCAGGGGTCTGTGACGGGGACTCGCGGGGCGAACAGTCCCCCCTGGATGAGGGCACAGGGACGGGTACGTGCTGATTTCCGGGGAACCGCACTTGCCGTGATCTGTTGCAACCGCGACCGGATGGTCATCTGGGGCACCCCGCTACGGGAGAGGGTTGCCGTCCGGCCAGCCAGAGCTACGCGCCGGATCTCGTCATCCACTCGGAATTTTAGCACGGCCCTGCCATGGGCCGGCGACCGCCGGAAGGGCCCTATGCCATCCCGGCGATACGTTCGTCCGCGCGGGCCCGGGCCCACTCCTCCGCCCCCAGGACGTCCTCGAGGGTGGGCCGCGTGACGCCGTCGTGATCCTCCAGCACACGCTCGACCATGTCCACGATCTGCATGAAGCCGAGCGCCCCGCGGTGGAACGCGTGCACGGCCTGCTCGTTGGCGGCGTTGAACACCGCGGGCCACGTCCCGCCGCGCGAACCCGCGTGCTTCATGAGCTCCACGGCGGGGAACGCCTGCGAATCGAGCGGTTCGAACGTCCACTGTGCGGCCCGGGTCCAGTCGCACCCCGCGGCGGCGCCGGTCACGCGGTGGGGCCAGCCGATTCCGAGCGCGATGGGCAGGCGCATGTCCGGCGGGGACGCCTGCGCCAGGGTGGATCCGTCCACGAACTCCACCATGGAGTGCACGACCGATTGCGGATGCACCGTGACGTCGATCCGGTCCAGGGGGACGTCGAACAGTAGGCTCGCCTCGAGCACCTCCAGTGCCTTGTTGACCATGGTCGCGGAGTTCGTGGTGACCATGACCCCCATGTCCCACGTGGGGTGCTGCAGGGCCTGTTCGGGTGTCACGCGCGTGAGCTGCTCGCGCGTCATGCCGCGGAACGGTCCGCCGGACGCCGTGAGCACGAGCCGGCGCACCTCGGAGGCCGTCCCGGAGCGCAGGGCCTGGGCGATCGCCGAGTGTTCGGAGTCCACGGGGATCAGCGCGTCCTGGAGGCCCGTGTCCGCCGCGGCGCGCAACACGAGCGGACCGCCCGCGATCAGGGACTCCTTGTTCGCGAGCGCCACCCGCCGACCCGCTCCCAGCGCCGCCAGGGTGGGTGCGAGCCCGATGCTCCCGGTGATCCCGTTCAGCACGAGGTCCGAACCCTCCCACTGCGCGATCCGGGTTGCAGCGTCCGGCCCATACAGGACCTCGGGTGCCGCCGACGACGCCGCGCGTGACCGGTCCGCAATCAGCTCACGCAACCGGGTGGCGTCGTCCGCCGTACCGCTCGTGCCCACCGCACGGACACCGAACGTCACGGCCTGCTGCGCGAGCAGCTCGAGGTGACCCGCGCCCGCGGCGAGCGCCACGACCTCGAAGGGCTCGTGGGTGGCATCCGAGACGGGCCGGCGCAGCCCCGCGGCCTCGGACACGACGTCGAGCGCCTGCGTCCCGATGGATCCCGTGGACCCCAGGATCACGAGGCGCCGGGGGGCCTGCCGGGTGGCGGAGTCGAGATCGGGGGTCATGCCGGTGGAGGAAGTCATGACCCCAGTATCGCGTGAGCGCCGCACCCCGCACGCACGGCACCGAGCACACGACTCCGGACGCACGACACGGGAGATACGACAAGGGCGCCACCCGGAGGTGACGCCCTTGTGCGGATGGCCCGTTCAGGACCCGCGGATGATTCAGCGACGGCGGCCGACGACGGCGCCGTAGATGAGCAGCACGATGATCGCGCCGATCACGGACGTGATGATCGTGCCGATGCTGAAGCTGTTGATCCCGTCGCTCAGGCCGGGGATGAAGCTACCCAGCCAGCCGCCCAGGAAGGCCCCCACGATGCCGAGGATGATGGTGACGATGATCCCGCCACCCTGCTTGCCCGGAAGGATCAGCTTGGCGAGCGCGCCGGCGATCAGACCGAGGATGATCCAGCTAATGATGCCCATTTCTCCACCTCTGGTTCTCGTTGTGCGCGTTTGCGGTGTTCCGCAACCGCATGTGGTCAGCGAACTGGTTCACAGTGTAGTACCAGACATCAACGCTACACGGGCCGCCGCGTCCGGATGAAACCGGACACGGCGGCCGTGTCAAGGGGCGGTGAACCAGGTCAGTGCGAGACGGCCTTCTCCGCTCCCACTCCCGTGAGGGAACGCACTTCCATCTCGGACTGCTTGCGCGGGTCCTCCGGCCGGCGCTCGCTGAGCGAGCCCAGGAAACCGAGCAGGAAGGACGCCGGGATCGAGATGATGCCGGGGTTGGACAGCGGGTAGAACGCGAAGTCCGCGCCGGGGATCATGGAGGTCTCCGATCCGGACATCACCGGGGAGAAGATAATGAGCACCACGGAGATGATCAGCCCGCCGTACATGGACAATACCGCGCCGCGCGTGGTGAAGCGCTTCCAGTAGAGCGAGTAGAGGATGGTGGGCAGATTGGCGGAGGCCGCCACCGCGAAGGCGAGGGCCACGAGGAACGCCACGTTTTGACCCTGCGCGCCAATGCCGCCGGCGACCGAGATCAGGCCGATGACCACCACGGTGGTCTTGGCCACGCGCAGTTCCTGACGCGGGTCCGAGGTGCCCTTCTTGATCACGGACGTGTAGATGTCGTGTGCGAAGGACGCGGAGGCCGTGATGGCCAGACCGGCGACCACGGCGAGGATCGTGGCGAACGCGACCGCCGCAATCAGACCCATGAGGATGGACCCGCCGAGTTCGTACGCGAGCAACGGAGCCGCCGAGTTCACACCACCAGGCGCGCCCTTGATCCGGTCCGCACCGATCAGCGCGGCCGCACCGAACCCGAGCACCAGGGTGAAGAGGTAGAACAGGCCGATCAGAGTGATCGCCCAAACCACGGACTTGCGGGCCTCCTTGGCGGTGGGCACCGTATAGAAGCGCATGAGCACGTGCGGCAGGCCGGCGGCGCCCAGGACGAGGGCCAGACCCAGCGAGATGAAGTCCAGCTTGGAGATCTCGCTCACGCCGTACTTCAGTCCGGGATCGAGCATCGCGGGGTTGTTGTTCGTCTCCACGGCCGCGCCGAGCATGGTCGAGAAATTGAACCCGAACAAGACCAGGATCCACACGGTCATCACGGCGACGCCGGATACGAGCAGGCACGCCTTGATGATTTGCACCCATGTGGTGCCCTTCATGCCGCCCACGAGCACGTAGACGATCATGATGACGCCCACGATCACGATCACCAGGGACTGCCCGGCCCGGGAGCCGATCCCCAGCAGCAGGGACACCAGGGCCCCCGCCCCGGCCATTTGCGCCAGGAGGTAGAAGAACGTCACGGCCAGGGTTGAGATGGACGCCGCAACCCGCACGGGCCTCTGCCGCAATCGGAACGACAGCACGTCCGCCATGGTGAACTTGCCGGTGTTGCGCAGCGGCTCGGCGATCAGTAGCAGGGCCACGAGCCACGCGACGAAGAAGCCGATCGAGTACAGGAACCCGTCGTAGCCCTGCAGGGCGATCGCGCCCACGATGCCCAGGAACGACGCCGCGGAGAGGTAGTCACCCGCGATGGCCAGACCGTTCTGGGTCCCGGAGAACGAGCGCCCACCCGCGTAGTAGTCCGCGGCCGTGGCGGTGGACTTGGACGCCCGGATCACGACCACGAGCGTCACGAGCACGAACGCCAGGAAGATCGAGATATTGATCGCGGGGTTGCCCACGGTGGACGTGGCGGTCTCCGCCAGGTGCACCGCGGGTGTCGAGAGGGCGGGGACGGCGATCATGGCCGGGCCTCCTGGTGGTCGTCGGCCCGGTGGCCGGAAGTGGATTCGAGGTCCTCACGCAACGCGGTGGCCTGCGGATCGAGCTTGCGGTTGGCGAAGCTCACGTACGCGGCGGTGATCCCGAATGTGGTGACGAACTGCAGCAGACCCAGGATCAGACCCAGGTTGACGTTGCCCACGACCCGCGTGGACATGAAGCCCGGCGCGTAGATGGCGAGGACCACGTAGAGCAGGTACCAGACCAGGAACGCGATGGCCAGGGGGAAGACGAAGGATCGGTGGGTCGAGCGCAGCCGTTGGAACTCGTGCGAACGCTGGACCGCGGGGAAGTCGATGCCCCGGGTTGCCGTGGAACCGTTGGGGTCGACAGGGGGCGTGGACGCCATGTGTGCCTCCTTGTGTGATGGCCACCACAGTACGCACTGTGTATCCAATGACACAAGACATGCCCGTCACAACGTCGAAAAACCCCTGAAATTCGCGGTTTGGTTAGCCCACCTTACAATTTTGATCGATCTGTGTATACATTCAGCGTCATGGCGCGCCGCTACGGCCGCATGGCCAGGACGAACTCCACGGCCCGGTCCAGGAACGCGTCCACCTGTTGTTCCTCGTAGCTGCGCTGACCCTGGGCGGATCGAAAGACCGCCGTCCTCACGAGCCGCGGGTCCACCTCGGGTTCACCGCGCAACGCGTCCATGAGCCGGTCGCACAGCACGTCCACGTCCGCCGCCGCGTAACCCAGCGTGCGGTGCGAACTCGGCCGGCGGAAGCGTTCACCGTGCGGGCGGTTGAGCCGCCCCAGCAACAGCCCGGCCAACAGCTCCAGGTGCTCCTCCCAGCGCCGGGCGCCGTGCTCGGCCACGAACGCGGCCTTCTCCCGCGCGAACAGCTCGTCCTCCACGGCGTCCAGGTGGGCGTCCACCGCTCCGGGGTCGTAACCGCCCTTGACGCGGTCGAACACGCGCTCGCGCACCTGCCGGCTGCCCAGCCGACGACGCCGCTGCGCCGCCTCCGCGCTCTCGGGTTCACGGTCCGCGTCAGTCGCCCCGGCGGTGTCCGCGGACGCAGCAGAGTCCTCGGCGGTGACGGGGTCCGTGACATCGGCCGGGTCAACGACCGGCTCAGCGACCGTCCCGGGGCCCGCGACCGGGTCCGCGTGGCCACCGGGGGCGGGCAGCGTCGTCGTATGCATGACCGCGGCGAGGCGGTCCAGGAAGTCGTCCACCTGGGCGGGGTCGTAACCCCAGGCCCGCTCGCCGAGGCGATCGAAACGTTGCTGAGTACTCATACCCGCCCTTCCGCGGCCGGGACGCGACCCGCGAGGGGCGGCGTCCGTGCGGACCGGGCGCGCGGGCGGTCGGCCCGCGACCGCGTCACCCCAGGACGGTGAACAGTTCGAAGATCACGTAGCCGGTGATCACGGCGAAGACGATGGAGTCGATGCGATCCATCACTCCGCCGTGACCAGGCAGCAGGGTCCCCATGTCCTTGATCCCGATCTCCCGCTTGATCATGGACTCGGAGAAGTCGCCCACGGTGGCCACGACGACGATCGCGACCGCCAGGACCGCGCCCTGCCACCACGGCATCTCCACGAGGAAAAGCGCGCACAGTACGCCCACGACCACGGCACCGCCCACGGATCCGGCGAAACCCTCCCACGACTTCTTGGGAGAGATCTTGCGGGCCATGGGGTGTTTGCCCCATACGACCCCCACCGCGTAGCCGAAGGTATCGGAGCTGACGGCCAGCAGGATGATCGTGAGGACCTTGTGGGGGCCGTCCGGGGAGTGGTAGAGCAGCACCGCCGTACTCAGCAGGAACGAGGCCCACACGAGCGCGAACACCGAGCCCATGATGGACAGCATCATCCCCTGCTTGGGCCCGAAGGCCCGCCACACCACCACGAGTGTCACGGCGAGCACGAGCGCCATGGACAGCGCCTCCGCCCCGCCGAAGAACGCCGCGAGCGGCATGAGCACCGCCGCGATCACCGCGGGGACCTGCGGGATCTGCACGCCCTTGTAGGTCAGTGACCGCGCGATCTCCCACACCCCGATACCCGCCGCGGTCCCGGCCAGCAGGGCCAGTACGAGCGGGACGAAGAACAGTCCCGTGACGAGCGCGCCGATGAGCACGACGGCCACGGCCACGGCGGCCGGGAGGTTACGGCCCGCCCGCGAGGGGGCCTTGTGCTCGGTGCTGCGCTGTAAGGGGCGGGTGAGGACCTGCCGCAGCGAGCCCGTGGTGACCAGGGGGTCGTGCGCCCGCCCCTGCTCCCCCGCCGGGGCGGGAGACGGCTGGCGGGTGTCGCGGTGCGGGGAGCCGGGGGAATCAGCCGATGCCATCAGGCGCCGAGCAGTTCGGCTTCCTTGTTCTTAAGCAGATCGTCGATCTGGTCGATGTGTTTCTTGGTCGCAGCGTCCAGGTCCTTCTCGCCGCGCTTGCCGTCGTCCTCGCCGACCTCACCGTCCTTGACGAGCTTCTCGATGGCCTCCTTAGCGTGGCGGCGCACGTTGCGCACGGACACCCGGCCCTCTTCCGCCTTGTTCGAGACAATCTTCACGTACTCCTTGCGGCGCTCCTCGGTGAGCTCGGGCATGACCACGCGAATCACGTTGCCGTCGTTGGCGGGGTTCGCGCCGATATCCGAGTCCCGCAGGGCCTTCTCGATGTCGTTGAGAGCGCTGCGGTCGTAGGGGGTGATCAGCAGGGTGCGGGCCTCGGGGGTCTGGAACGACGCGAGCTGCTGCAGCGGGGTGGGCGTGCCGTAGTACTCCACGAGCAGGCTCGAGAACAGCGCCGGGTTGGCCCGGCCGGTACGAACCGTGGAGAAGTCCGTCTTGGCGGCGTCCACCGCCTTACCCATCTTGGTCGTGGCATCCGAGAGGACATCTGAAATCACGGGTGTTTCTCCTTATGAGCTGGCCGGCCGGCGGTACTGACGCCGGTGGCGACGGTTCGTTCTCCCCACTCTAACGGGCAGGGGGTGGCTGGTCGCGCGATGCGACGGCCCGCGAGACCTTACGGGGTGACCAGGGTCCCGATCTCCTCGCCCAGCACCGCGCGGGTCACGTTGCCCGCGCCCTCCATGCCGAACACGCGCATGGTCACGTTGTTGTCGCGGCACAGCGCGAACGCGGTCTGGTCCATCACGCGGATGTCCCGCGCGATTGCCTGGTCGTATGTGAGGCTCGCGAGACGCTGCGCGTCCGGGTCCTTACGCGGGTCCGCGGTGTAGACGCCGTCCACACCGTTCTTGGCCATGAGGACCTCGCTCGCGTGCACCTCCAGGGCGCGCTGCGCGGCCACGGTGTCCGTGGAGAAGTAGGGCAGGCCCGCACCCGCACCGAAGATCACCACGCGGTCCTTCTCCATGTGGCGGATCGCACGGCGGGGGATGTAGGTCTCCGCGACCTGCTCCATCTTGATGGCGGACTGCACGCGCGTGTCCACGCCGCACTGCTCCAGGAAGTCCTGCAGCGCCAGGCAGTTCATCACGGTGCCCAGCATGCCCATGTAGTCGGCGCGCGAACGGTCCATCCCGGCCTGGGAGAGCTCCGCGCCGCGGAAGAAGTTGCCGCCACCGACCACCACGGAGGTCTCCACGCGGCCCACGGTCGCGGCGATCTGTTCGGCGATCTCACGCACCACCGAGGTGTCCACGCCCACGCTGCCGCCACCGAAGACCTCGCCCGAGAGCTTGAGCAGGACCCTGCGACGTGCCGGTTCGGTGCGCCGCAGCTGCCGGTCCCCGCCGAGGGCCTCGTCCTGGGGTTCCGATTCGATGATGCTGGGCATGGATCCTCCCGGGGGCCGATTCGTGGTCATGAGGCGGCCCGCCCGTGGCAGACCGCCCTCCAGCATACAGAAGCGGGGGGGGGGCCCCCCCCCCCCCCCCGGGGGCCGCCCCCCCCCGCGCCGCGGGGGGGCCCCCCGGCCCCCCCCGGGGCGGGGGGGGGCCCGGCCGGCCCCCCGCCGCGCC
>NZ_LZMM01000034.1:0-11812 GCF_001665945.1 Kocuria sp. ICS0012
AGCACCGCACCCAGGAAGGACCCCAGCCATGTCCATCACCTACACCCCCGCCACATGCGCCCCGGTCGAGGTCACCGCAGCGGCCCAGGCTGCCGGAGTGCGTCCAGGGTTCCGCGTCGTCATGGCCGCAGACGCCCACGACCGCGCGTGCGCCCTCTCCGAGGACCAGGAGCCCACCCAGGGCACCGCGGCTGTCATGGAAGCCCTCAGCGCCACCCTGGAGGCTCTGATCGGCAAACATCACTGGCTGAGCGTGGGCACCACCTGGACGATCCACACCGGCCACCTCGGGCCGGCCCGTTGGACCGTGCTCGTGGCCGCCGATGACACCCACTCCGCCGACGTCGTTCTCTACATCACCCCGGCCTAGACCCAACCGGCCGGGGTCCGACCCCGGCCTACGCTGGGATTACCGATCCCGCCGGCTCCCGTGCCCCTCCCGAAAGGACCTCCTGAATGAGCCAAGAACTCACCGACGCCCAAGCTGCCGCCCTGAGCAGCTGGAAGCAGTCTCAGGAGAAAGCCGAACAGGCGCGCAAGCTCACCGAAGAAGCAGCCCAGGAGGCCCGAGAAGCCGTCACGGCTCTGAGCAGGAATGGCATGAGCCAGAAAGCGATCGCCGCACTACTGGGGATCGGCCAGCAGCGCGTCTCCCAGCTCATCATCCGAACGCCCCGCCCCTGACTCCTAGCGGGGCCGCGCCCATCGAAGGGAACACCATGAGCGTCGAGCCCACTCTCACTTATCAGCTGGATTCCACCACCTATGAGGTGCTGACCGAGGCCCTAGAGCAACACGCGGCCCATCAGGAGCTCCTCACCCGTCAAGCACAGTTCGCCCCCACCACCGAGGACCGCATGACCCTGCTGCACGAGGTCCTGCACGCCGAGGAACTGCGCCGCACCATCGAAGCCGCCCATAGTGCCGGCAAAGTCAGCATCACCCTGGAGCCGAGCACCTATCAGCTGCTCACCGAGGCGCTGTCCGGCTACCACGACGACCAGATGCACGCCGCCGAAGAAGCCACCCAAGAACACGACGACCCCGACGACGGCGACCCCGCCCGCCAAACGGCCGCCGCCGCCGATCGGCTGCACCTCCAGGCCGTCGAAGCCGCCGCCTGCACCCACCGCTGACACCAACCCAAGGACACACATGAAAATCATCGGCACCATCCGCCCCGACACCACCCAAGAAATCTCTGCCGAAGGCGACGACTACACTGACGCCCGCGAAAAACTACTGGCCAACGTTCCCGAGGGATACACCCTCCTGCACGTGCGCCGAGAGGCATGATGGCGACTATGGATATCCGAGACACCAGCGACGTCATCAAGTGCTTGAACCAGGCGGCAAAGGCTCACGAAACGTGGCGAATTGAAACCTTCACCATGTATCGAGAGAGCCCTAAGCACGGACACCAGGAGGTCGCAGTAGAAATCCTGGACCGTGGCCCTGATTTTTCCCCCAGATACCACGTCACCGGCACCACCAAGGATGGCCTGTACTGCACCGGCAACTCGGGTGACGAGCTGCAAGAAGTCATCTTGCTAACCCACTGGTTTGAACTCGACAAGTGACCACCTGGCTGGCCTCTAGCCAACTAGGTGCATCGACTGCCAACACCGAGGAGAACTAATCTCGTGAAGCTCTACCCTACGGTCAACAATCAGCGTGACCCTTTTGGGTTGCCGGCCTATGAGGTGCGGGGACAGCAGCTCTATCCCACGGTCAATAACCAGCACGACCCCTACGGCCTGCCGGCCTATGAGGTGCGGGGACAGCAGCTCTATCCCACGGTCAATAACCAGCACGACCCTTACGGCCTGCCGGCCTATGAGGTGCGGGGACAGCAGCTCTATCCCACGGTCAATAACCAGCACGACCCCTACGGCCTGCCGGCCTATGAGGTGCGGGGACAGCAGCTCTATCCCACGGTCAATAACCAGCACGACCCTTACGGCCTGCCGGCCTATGAGGTGCGGGGACAGCAGCTCTATCCCACGGTCAATAACCAGCACGACCCCTACGGCCTGCCGGCCTATGAGGTGCGGGGACAGCAGCTCTATCCCACGGTCAATAACCAGCACGACCCTTACGGCCTGCCGGCCTATGAGGTGCGGGGACAGCAGCTCTATCCCACGGTCAATAACCAGCACGACCCCTACGGCCTGCCGGCCTACGAGATGCGCTCCAACTGACTCATCGACCATAGGGCTTGGCCGGATTCTTTACCCTTGATAGTCAAGAGCTAGCTGGTCGTTGTAGAGCGCCTCGACGGAGGTTGCATGGGCAATACTTTCCCGCACGCGTGAGTCTTTGAGATCGAGCACGCGCAGCTGCCCGCCGACCTTGGCGATCGAGTCGATTCTGGCGTAGTGGTCCCCGTGCTGCTCGGCATAGGCGGAAAGTCCGCGCAGTTTGGGCAGGGCATCCCCGTAGTGGTGGCCATGGGGATCGACAATGGAAGCCACCACCCGGCCGCCGGGTGCGCGATCGAACATGATGAAATCTGGGCGTACCAGAGCCTGCTGATCGCCCTCCGAGTAGACCGCAGCCAATGATTCAGGTTTGGCCACACCAGGGTTGCGGTACCAGCAGATCAAGCTTTCCCTGGCCAGCTCTAAGCGCAGGACCTCAGGCTCCCAGGAGCTCTTGAACTCTTCTGGGTAGTTTCCCTCGATTGGCATCAGAAGATGCTTCGGGTACCGCGGCAGCTCTTCACGGGTGGTTTCGTCGTTGCCAATCTGTGCGTATGACGGCACCAGCCAGCGCTCCGGTTTGGCCAAGGAAATCGCCTGGGCCGTGCGTGCTTGCTGCTTGATCTTTCGGTACTCTTCCTGCCGTGTCGGGGACAGCCCAGCGACCGCCACACGGTGGGTGGTGAACCACTCATCGGCCAGCTCCTCAGCTCTCCGGTTGAAGGTCTCGACCACGGCTGGCACCCGCGCCATCGCAGCAATTCGGGCTTGGGCCTCGATCAGCGCTTCGACCTCATCGGCATCCTCGTCAGCGCCGATGCTCTGATCGGCCAAGTAGGACGCGTAGCTCATCGTCACAGCTTTGCCGAACACACGGCCTGCGCGACGGAATGCCTCCTCGATAACTGCCTCATCGGCCTCGGCGGTATAACCACCGGCCGTCCTGGCGCCGGTGGCCCGGTCCACGAACAGCTCGCTTACCTCCACACGTCTTACTTCGTCCAGGGAGGTCTCGACCGCTGTACGGTGTGTGGCCGCAGCACCGTCCAGCGCGTGGTGCATCAGCTCGTGAGCACGGGCACCAGCAGCGGGCATGATCTCATCAGCGGCCAGTTCATGGGCCAGTAAGGTCAGGCGCTTTACCGGGTTCGTCACCGTTTTGGGCAGTGCCATCGACGGCAGGGACGTGAAGACGTCCCACACCTCCTGGTCAATGTGCTCGGAGGTGACCTCGATCGGATCGATCAAAGCTCGTCTACCAGGAACGGGGGGCATGTTCTCGTCGCCGTAGGTCAGAGCGTCGGCGACTTCCCGGGTGGTTGTGGGGGCAAAGTGCGGCAGGAAGCAGTACACGCTGGAGAGCAGGTCGTTGCCGGGGATACGGCGGGCCAGGGGAGTGCGGGCCATCCGTCCGAGCAGCTGGGTGATGTGGGTCCGGTCCGAGGCCGGCCGGAAGGAGAGCATGACCTCAGCGCGCGGACAATCCCAGCCGGTGGAAATCGCGTCCTTGGCGATCAGCACCTGACACCAGTCATGGTCTTGCACTTCCTCGGGGCTGAGGTAAGGGATCTCGTGGGAGCCGAAACGCTGGGTGGTGTGCTCGCCGAGCACGTGGGCGACATTCGTTTCTGCCAAGGCCGGCCACTGCTGGAAGATCGTGTCCAAAGCCTGGCCCACATCATCTGGGTCAGGGGTATTCGGTAGCTGGAGGATCATCAGCGGTTTGACGGTCTGCCCGTCGCCGTCGGTGCGGGCGTACTCGGCCCAGGCCTCGGTCATCTCCCGCAACCGGTCCACGGCTCGGCGCAGCAGCACCTGATCGAAAGCTCCGGACTCGGCAGGGGAGTCCAGCACGTAGGTGTCCTTGAGTAGACCGGAGGCCTGTACATCGACTGGGCTGACCTTCACCCGGTCAACGACCAGGCGTTCGTCCCACGTCTCCAATGTCTCGTGCAGGCGCTGTGGCGTGGCGGTGATGCCCAGGATGATCGGCACCGGGGGGATGCTCGGCACGGTGTTCTGTTGACCGTTGATGATGCGCTGCACGATCGACTCGTGTGCTCGTGTCGCGGATTTTGACTGACCCATCCCTTGATGCGCCTCGTCGACGAACATGTAAAGCGTCCGATCGGGGTCCTCGATCGTGTTCCGGATCGTGTCCCAGATCGTGTACTCGCGCCCGTCGGGCATGCTCTCCAGGGGAAGAGCGGCCTGCCGCTCTTCGAACCCGCGGACCAGCAGGGAGGTGCGAGCGAATTTTTGATGGTTGAGGAAATAGACCTTGCCCGGGTCGAACGTGCGCTGGTTGAACGTCGTGGGCACTACCACTAGGTCGCTGAACGGGATCATGTCCGTGGCTTCCAGTAGGCGGAAGCGTGATTGCTCGTTCAACGCAGGGTCGGAGGAGAACCACAGCACTGTGGCCTTGGGATCGGCCTCGAAATCCAGATCCTCGTTGCCAGTGAATAGTGCTTCCAGAAGTGCGGAGGCGATTACGGTTTTACCGGCCCCCATCGTGGCGGTGAGCGTCACCGCCTGCGGGCGGCCAGATCCCTCGTAATACATTCGAGCATCACGAAGAGCGATCAACAAATCGGAAACGGCCTGGTCCTGGTAATCCTTCAATGTAAACCGCACGGCTTAGACCCCGTTCCTGAACTGGAAGTTTCGCAGGTACGACTCGTAGAGCCGCACTGCCTCCACGCCCTCGGGAAGGCGGCGAGACACAGCTTGGAAGCGTCGTTCGTCGTCAGTGACGATGTAGGCCATCCCAATGCCGCTGGCGGCCTTTACTGCTTCGACAAATGCCGTGGAGGTGTCCAGATCGACCAATACACCATAGACCTCCGCCAACTTCCAGCCGGACTCGGGTTCGGTTTCGATGCAGGCGCCGTAGGCGCCTGCGCGCAACCACAGCAAGGGCGCAATTTGGCGAAACGCTTTGTGGTGAGATACCTGTGTTCGAGTTTCATAGGTAAGAGCGAAAAACTGAGCATTCTCGTCAATTCCCTTAGACATTGGGAACTCGTCCACGAACCTGTAGTCGCCCTTGATCGGAGTTCCCAGTGACGTACTCCCTGTGATGGCAGCTTCGATGCGCGGTTTGGTGATGTAGTCGCATATACCCCGCTGTTCCCACTCCGGGTCTCCGGGCCTCAGACCAGCTTTGCGAAGTTCCTTCTGCTCCTCCGCAGCCACCTCGTTGTTCGTAATAGAGATGCACTGACGTCTGCCTCCATCCTGACGATTCAGTCGCATGACAGCGTGTGCCGTCGTGCCTGACCCAGCGAAGAAATCAAGAACCGTGGCATTTGGTTTGTCCTGGACAAAAAAACGCAATGCATCTTCTACGGCATAAAGAGACTTAGGGAAAGGAAATTTCCGGTCGGGCATCAGGGCCTTTAGTAAGTTGGACCCGTGCCGAGAGGAATCGTGAGATGGAACTCGCCATGCGGTACCTGGAATAAATTCTTGAACTGAAGTCTCAGAAATAACCGATCCATCGTTGCGGCGACCGGTTATCTCGTAGATTCCTTGGCGAACCTTCCTTTGCTCACCCGCCTTGAGATAGGAAAGCGTAAATCCGTGCTCATTGGGGCGTCCAATGCGAACAAATCCTTCGGCAATTATTTCCCGAAGATTGTCTTGGCCAATTTGCCAGCGGCCTTCACTTCCGTCAGAATTAATGGGGAAGCATGCAACGGTTCCTTCTGGCGGATGAATGCTGTTCCTCGAGGTTTCGAGAGACAGGGAGTCACCGACTGAAACTATCCTTTGGCCATCGGTCGAAACGAATATCGGGTAAAACATGGACGGCCGATCGGCGCGCTTATTACCTGTCCCGTTCCTTTTGAGCATCGCCCATAGCATTTTTGTCGTTCGCTTATCGGAGGGATTGAGGCGCCACTCATCTGAAAGGGCGGCAGGAGTAGGGCGAGCATCTCCGATCAAAACAAAGAAAACGTATTCGTCGGTTCGCGCAAACGCACCGGTGCGCGTGGAGCCTGCGGGATTAATGACCGATGATACCATTTGAATACGAGCTTCAGGAAAGATCTGCTCTAGCAAAAGGCCTAATCTAAGATATTCCTTTTCGTCAATTGTGACAATTAAGGTAGAGTCCTCTGGGTTCATTAATTCTTTGGCTATCAATAGGCGGCGCTCCATGAACGCAAGCCACCGGCTGTGTCGGTAAAGATCGTCACCTTCGACGTAATCGTTGTTGTATTTCCAGTCTTTTGCGCCGGTATTGTATGGTGGATCGATATAGATGACGTCAATTTTGCCCATGTGGGTATATGTCAGAGACTCCAGTACATGAAAGTTCTCCCCTTTGATGAACGTATGGAAGGGCTTACCTTCGCTTCGTTCTACTTTCCCAATTGAGGCCAAGCCGGGATAGATGAAATCTCGGAACACCGCAACCACTACGAGGTCATCGACGTTTACGATTCGTGTTTCCGGGTTATGGGCATCGTGCTCGGTTAGGTGCGCCACGTGGCCACCGTCAACGCGCTCGATGCACTCAACAACCCAGAGTGTTTTGTCTGTGGCCTTGAGACTGCTACGTGGCGGCAGGATGCGAACCTTTTCGCCCTTGCGCACCTTCCGCCCAGGAATCTCTATGCTTTCGGGGTGGTGCCGTTCGAAGTTCAAGCCGAATGCGCGTCGCGAGGACAGCGCCTTGTACTCACGGTCCAGGTCGGCGGCGAGCTGCGGATCTTTCCGCTCAACCTGGCGCAGCAGATCGGTCAGCTTGGACATAGGGCAAAGACTCCATCAAACGGGGGCATCGAACCCACTACCGGGATCGGGCAGAACCAACACAAGCCGGATCAACACACGGCTATATGGCTGACATCTGCCGTTGACAACATACCGGGGGACAAGGCGGCTGCCCGCATCGAGACGAGTGGGTTGGAGCATGCATTCGCTCCGCCGGAGCGTTCACCCCGTCGCCGCACGCTCGTGGCTCCGGACAAGTTGCCGGGCCAGCAGAGGATTACGGCGTCGTTGTAGTCGTCAGCTTCTTAATTTTGGTGTCGAGTCGCATCTGCTCCAAGGGCCCGGTGAAGGCGCGAACAGCCTCCATCAGGTTGCGATCCCTGGTGCTGGTCAGTTTTGGTTCCAGAATGTCCAAGACCTCGGCCCACTGGTGACGTCCCACAGTGGAGCTGAGTAGGGAGCTGATCCGGGGGTCCAGGAACAGACGCAAAGCAATGCCAGCGTCTCCAGGAGCGAATGCCTTGAGCATCTTCTCGTAGTGGGTGGCAGCAGCGCTGCTGACACCGAACCCGTTGCCCAAAAAGTACTCGATTACGGTGCGAACATAGCGAGGGCGAACCGCCTCCGGCACATCGCCCTGCTCGCCGGCTAGTTCAGCCACTCGGCGGGCCGGCGCCGGCTCGTTGTAGAAGTTGTTGAAACCGACATGAGCTGCATCGAGAACATCCAGCGCATCCGCCATTTCTACAGCTCGTACCTCTGGGGTGAGATACGAGCTGCCGCCTACCAACTCGATGAGTTCACGTGCGGCCGTGGCGAACTGAGTCTCGGCACTGGCCAAGGCCCGAGCATGGCGCAGTCCGTATCCGCTCCGGGTCTCCTCTGTGACGAACGGCCACAACTGGGGCCACAGGATGCGTATGTTATCGGCCACGATGACCGTGCGCCCTGGGTCGGTGTAGAGCCCGAAGAGGCCGTTGGCTAAGGTGGCTGCCCGGTCGTACGGAAGCTGGTCGAAGAAGGCTGCCGCTGCGTCGACGGCGGCTTTGTCGAGGACAGTAGCCTTGATGTTGGCCAACAACCGGCCCGTGTTGGCCGTGACAGTATCCGGAGGGGTGTTGATGACCTCGGTGATGCAGATCTGCAACCAGTTCGCCAAGTCGAGGCCGGTCAGGGTCACCTGGTTGGGGTGGGCTGCGCTGGCGTGGTTGCGCATGAACCGGATGTGGTCCAGACGCTGGTACCCGGTGTCGGTGAGTAGGCCGATCGCCAAGGCAGCGCTCAGTAGCCTGGCGTCATCGAGCTTGGTCAGGTCCTCTTCACCCTTGAGCCCCTTGCGCAGATCCGCATTCGCTCCGGCTGCGATGTCGAAAAAATACTTCAGGTCGAACCCGGCCACCCGACGGCGCAGCTCGCTGACCAGTTCGTCCCACAAATAATTCAGGGCTGCGTCGAACAGTCCTACCGCGGCAGCGGCGATCATCTTGGAGATGTAATGCGACCGACTCAAGACTGTCGTGTCAAGCCGTTCCAGGACACCGGGCAAGGTGTTAACCAGCATCTTCCGCTCACCTACGGGAACGAAAAGTCTCTCCACAGGCAACCCCGCCTGTGCCAGCATGCTGTGCACGCTTTCCTCGAAGCGCTCCAGGTCTGTCGAGGGCTGGGTGGTCACCGGAGTGCTTTTAGGGCTCTGTTCGATCTCGCTCACGGTTCCACGGTACGGGAAGTGTGCATTCGTGGCCGACAGTTGCCCAGCTGCCATTTAGACAACGGATGAACGCCTGCTTATCGAGGCGATGAAGTACTCTCATTGGTGCATTATCGTCGCGTTGGAGCATACCGCATTGCGACAGGCCCTCGGGTTCTTCAGGGCGTTGCGATAGGACTGTTCTGAAATCAGAGCAACACATCTGTTCGGGGTCCAGACATGGCCCAGCAGGGGCGGGCGGTCGGCTACGTTCGTGTCAGCCGCGCCGACCGGAACGAGGCCTGGCAGCTGGAGTGGATCGGCGCAGTCGACCGGTGGAACGAGGTGCAGTAGTTATCAATGCGTACCTGGGTAAGCGACGCGGTTGACCGCGGAGCCCAGCTCATAGAGGTCAGAAATTTCCTCTCGGTCAATTCCTAGTTCGCTGGTGATGTCGTCTCCTGAGATTCCACACTGGACAGCGTCAACAATCTTCTGCGACAGTTCAAGACGCTTAGCTCGGGCTACGATTTTGGCGTCTTCGTACTCATGAAGGGCGCTTTCGGTTGCCGCCATGACGTCGTTAACCGCAAAGTTTAAACGCCGGTTGGTCTCCGCGATGAACGCGGAAATTTGTGCTTGGCTAAGTTCCGTTTCCCAGTAGACCAGAAGGCGTCCCTGCTCCTGGCGGTCGGAATGGACCTTGGGAGCTGGAATGCTCATCTGGTGTGAGATCGACTCCATGACCTGGCGAATCCAGGATTCGATGTTCGCCTCGTGTGAGGAACGACCGAAGCCGACAGTCAAGTAGCGTGGGACATCGGCTGGGATCTCGATTGGATGAAGGGTGGTCATAGGTTCATCTCCTGACGAGGTGATGTTGCGGGTTTAGGTTAATGTTCGGCATGTCGCCTGTAGTCGAAGCGGTGATTCATGTTCCCGTCGCCACGGGACGAAGCATAGTCAGAGGCTCGACACGTGCCCCCACCGTGTTGACCAGGTCGCCCGGCGCTCTCTACTTCGCCATCCTGCTCGGGGGTAGGCGGAGGGGCGGTTTCAGGGCGTGGCGGTGGGCTTAAATCAGGGTGGCTGCGGAGTTCATCAGGTTCACGATGGTCTGGCCGGCGGCGGTGCCCACCGCAGATCCGGCGGCGTCGGAGGCGGCCTGCACCAGCCTGCGCAGCGCCCCCGGGCGTGGGGAATCGGTGCTGGCCACGGAGGCCGCGTCTTCCAAAGCTTCCTGCACCGGCACCTGATGCTCCACCGGCAGTCGACCCACCTGGTCGAGGGCCTCGGTGAGTGCTTGACGAACCTGCTTCAAGGACTGAGCCGCGACGGTGACTTTTCCGGAGACCGTGTTGGCGTCTCCGACGGAGAGCGCGCCGATGGTTGCTCCCTGCTGATTGAAGGTCTGGGAGTGGTCGCTGTGATCATGGATGGTGGTTGCTGCCTGGGGGGTCACCAACCGATGCCGGCCTTCCAAGGCATCTCGGCCAGCAGGCGTGAGTTCGAGTCCGAACCATGCTCCACCACCGAGCTTCTGCGCGAGGATGAGTTGCTGTCCCTGGAGATACTCATAGGCACCGGTGATCTCGTCGTGATTGGGCGCCGGCTGTAGTGAACGTCCCGGCCACTGCTCAACCAGACCTGTCGAGACAGGGCGGCGCTGGGTGCGGAAAGACTCCAGCACTCCACGGCGAATCGCTTCGGTGCGCCGGGCTCCGTCACTGTAAGAGCGCTCCAGCTGGGCCGCCAGCGACCGCCCACGAGCCGTAGGCACCACCTCGTTGGCCCGGGACTGCTCGGACTCCACCAGCCCCAGTCCGATCAGCTGCTCGGTGAGATCAACGACATGGTCGACGTCGAGGCCAGTAACCTCGGCCATCTCGGTGGCGGTGGGCTGCCCGCCGGCGGCGCGAGCAGAAAGCAACAGCTGCTCCAGCTCCGGCACCTGGGCGAGGTGATCCATGAGCTGGGCGATCGGGACGGCAGGCATCGTTCCTCCAAGGGGTGAGCTCAGGATTGGTTGCTGGCGGCGCCGGTGGCGGCGTAGTAGGCGTCCTTGATGGACTGGTGGATGCGGCCGCGGTCGGAGACCTGGTGGCCGTGCTTTTTGGCCCAGGCCCGGATCGCGGCGGTTTCCCCGGATGAGGTGGAGGTGCCGGCGCCGCGCTTGCGGCGCCCGTTGCCGCTGGGGACCTTGCGGGCGGCGGCCACGAAGGGCCGCAGGGCTTCGCGCAGCTTCTCGGCGTTGGCGATGGAGAGGTCGATCTCGTAGCCGCGTCCTTCCAGCGCGAAGGAAACGGTGGTGTCGGCGGGGCCGCCGTCGAGGTCGTCCTCGAGGTGGACTTCGATTTTCTGGGCCATGGGTGGCGGGTCCTTTCGGGTGAGCGGGTCGTAGAACAGGGCTGTGCTGGCGTACGGGAGGTTAGGAGTCGTCGGTGGTGTCATCGCCGGCCGGATCTTCCTGGACAGTGACGACGTCGATGTCCTCCGCCGACTCTGTCGCCTCGGTGGGCTGGAGCGGTGGTTGGGTTTTGGTGCGGTTGCCGGTGATGACGGTGCCCTCGGTGGTGAGGTCCACGCAAAGCATGCCGTCTTCCACGAAGGGCTTCCACCGCCTTGTGGCGGTGGTGTCGATGCCGTAGTGGGCGGTGAAGGCGGTGGCCGAGACGATCGCCTGCCCGGGCCCGCGCTTGGATCCGCTACGGACCGCGTAGGCGTGCGGGGAGGAGTCATCAGTGGCGCGCACCGCCATGACCTGACGGGCACGATCGAACAGCAGCTCTACTGTCTCTGCGTTGTCGATGAGGTCGTGGGCGGCCTTGTTCAGGGAGATCACTCCGCGCTTCTGGATGGTCACGCTCGGCGCCTTCGCCAGTGGAGTCATCCTCTTGTCGAACACCTCGAATGGCATCGTTCCCCCTACGGCTTGTGACGAGCATTGGTTAGGTTCATCGTAACCATTGCTCGCATGTACCCCACCCTCAGCCACAGCTTCTCTGGTGTGTCTTTGAAGGCATGGGATGCGAGACGTCTCGTCCGGGAAATTTGCGTCCGCATGATTCCGCGGATCGGGGTGTCTCGCATCTTTGTGCTTTATCCATGCCTCTAGAATCGGATACTCAACGTTGGTTGCGAGACAGATGGGGTGGACATGGGGAAGTTGATCGGCTACGCCCGGGTGTCGACACGG
>NZ_LZMM01000035.1:0-531 GCF_001665945.1 Kocuria sp. ICS0012
TAGGTCCGGTGGTTCTGGGAGTCGTCCTGTCGCCCGTGGTTGCGGGCAGGGAGACTGGTCAGATCATGTCGAACAGCAGGAAGCGTCACACCCCGGAGCAGGTCGTCCGCAAGCTCGGGCAGGCCGACAGGATGCTCACCGGCGGCAGCGACATCGCCGCGGTGTGTCGGGAGCTTGGGGTATCCGAGCAGGAGTATTACCGGTGGCGTAACCAGTACGGCGGACTGAAGGCCGACGACGCGAAGCGCCTCAAGGAGCTGGAGAAGGCCGCGTTCAAGGCGCTGGCCGAGGGAAACTTCTAGGCCCGGGCAGGCGCCGCGCTGCCGTCTCGCACCTGATCAGGGCACTGCAGGTGAGCGAGTGGATGGCGTGCCGTCTGGCCGGGCTGAGCCGGTCCGCGTACCGTCGCCGGCTCAAGGGCGACACGGTCGCCGACCCTGATCGGGCGTTGCGAGACTGGCTGCGCGCGTGGGCGAAGAAGCATCCCCGCTACGGGTACCGGCGGGCGTATCACGACGCCCGGGGTGAGGG